>NZ_JBHXKA010000005.1:0-30809 GCF_042722885.1 Streptomyces sp. NPDC058401 | reverse complement strand
CGGCACCCCCGGCGTTTGTGGCCCCCCGCCACCCGGGGCACTTGGGGGCAAACCCCCCCGTGGGACCCCCCCGGGCCGCCCCCCCCCCCGGGGCGCCCCGCCCCCGTGAGGCCCGCCCCCCCCCCTCGTCCGGTGGGGCGCCGGCGGTGCGTCGGGCCGCGGTCAGGAAGGTTCGGCCGGGGGCTCGTGACCGGTCAGTTCATGACCCGTGACGGCCCGGGCGTAGGAGCGCAGGGCCGCGATCACCTCGGTGCGCGTGCGCCGGCCCGCGAGCACCTCCATCTGGTAACCGTCCTCCATCGCGACGAAGTTGGCGGCGAGCAGCCGGGGCGGATCCTGGAGCACGAAGTGGCCCTGGGCCTGGCCGAGGACCAGGATGCCGGAGTACACGGCGATCTGGCGTTCCGTCAGGGCGCTGTCGAGCGCGGCCGCCCGGGCGTCGCGCAGGCAGCGCGGCCAGTATTCGAAGAGCAGCCGGGTCAGTGCGTCGTCGGGCCCGCCCGCGACCCCGTGGTCGATGCAGGCCCGCAGTTTGTCGCGGGCGTCGTCGAAGCGGTCCGCGGCCTCCTCGCGCTCCTGGCTGTAGCGCTCGATGGCCTGCTGGTACGTGGAGTGGACCAGGGCGTCGAGATCGCCGTAGTAGAGCACCGCGGCGGGGGTGACCCCGGCCTGGTCGGCGACGTCGCGCAGCCGCAGGCCCTCCAGTCCGCGCACCAGTACGGCGCGCTCCACCGCCTTGCCCAGCTCGGTCCGGCGGTTCTCCTTGCCGGTGCCCTTCCTGGCTGCCACGTCATCTCCTCCAGACTTCGATCATCTAAATCAAGATTTAACAATATCGCCCGAACCATTGACGGTCCAGGAGCCACAGGTCTTAAATCTGCGTTTAACGCGGCGTCCGTCCCACGCGGCGCCTGTCCAACACGGTGTTTCACGCTCTGCGCACCACACCTGCGGCCTCCAGGAGGCATCATGACCAACCCGACCGACACCGGGGCCAGAACCGGGCCCGCGCCCGCCCCCGTCGGCAAGGGGCTGCGCGGCGGCTCCGTGGGCCTGCTCGCCTCCGTCACCCTCGGGCTCTCGTCCGTGGCTCCGGCGTACAGCATCGCGGTCACCCTCGGCTTCGTGACGCTCGCCGTGGGGGACCTGGCTCCGGCCGCCCTGCTCCTGGGCTTCGTACCGATCCTGCTGACCGCGTTCGCCTTCCGCGAGCTGAACCGCGAGATGCCGGACTGCGGCACCAACTTCGTCTGGACCACCCGCGCCTTCGGACCGGTGGCCGGCTGGTTCACCGGGGGCTGGGTCGTCATCGTCGCCACCCTCATCGCGATGACCGCCCTGTCCCAGGTCGGCGCGGTGTACCTGCTGAACCTGCTCGGCCTGCACTCCCTCGCCGGGAACGACGCCGCCGTCACGGTGACCGCCCTCCTCCTGCTCGCCGCATGCACCCTGGTCTCCGTACGCGGGCTGCACCTGGCGGCCTCCGTGCAGTACGTGCTCCTCGGCCTGCAGATGGCGGCCCTGATCGGTTTCGGCGCGGCCGCCTTCGCCCGCGAAGGCGCCGTCACCCCCTCCCTGGACTGGCTCGACCCGAGCGCCTTCGACGGATTCGGCCCCTTCGCCGAGGCCGTCCTGCTCTGCCTGTTCATCTACTGGGGGTGGGACTCACTGCTCGCCGCGAACGAGGAGACCCGGGACGGCGAGCGCGTGGCCGGGCAGGCCGCCGTCCTCTCCACCCTGCTCCTCCTGGGCACCTACCTGTTCACCGCGTTCGCCGCCATCAGCTTCGCCGGCACCGGAACCACGGGCCTGGGCCTCGGCAACCCCGAGAACGCCGCCGACGTCCTCACCACCCTCGCGCCTCCCGTGCTCGGCGGAGCACTCGCCAAGGTGATGGAGCTCGCCGTCTGCGTCTCGGCGGTCTCGGCCCTGCTCACCTGTCTGGTCGGCAACTCCCGAGGCACCTTGTCCATGGCCGCCCACGGCGCCCTGCCGCGCGCCTTCTCCCGGGTCCACCCCCGGCACCGCACGCCCGCCTTCGGAACCCTGGCCTGCGGAGCGGCGGCGGCCGGCACGCTGATCCTGCTCCGGCTCGTCTCCGCCGACATCCTCGGCGACGCCGTCCTCTGCGTCGGGCTGCTCATCGCCTGCTACTACGGCACCACCGCCCTGAGCTGCGTCTGGTACTTCCGGCGGAGCCTCGGCGACTCCCCGCGCAACCTGCTGCTGCGCGGCGTACTGCCCCTGCTGGGCGGCCTGCTGATGCTGGCGGCCTTCGCCCGCAGCGCCTACGACATGTACGACCCCGCCTACGGGAGCACCTCCTTCCACGGCGTCGGCGGGGTCTTCCTGCTCGGCGCCGGGTCCATCGCCGCGGGCGTCCTCGCCCTGCTGATCGCCCGCACCCGTTTCCTCCGCTTCTTCCGCGAAGGCCGCACCTCGGTCGCCGCGCTCACCCTCACCGAGGACTGACCCCGCCCATGCGCACTCTCGCCATCGCCGCCCTCCAGACCACGCCCGTGGCCCACGACCTCGAAGCGACCTGGCAGCGCTTCAGCAACCAGGTCCGCGCCACGCACGCGCTCTTCCCCCACGTCCAGCTGGTCATCGCCCCCGAACTCCTGCTCGCCGCCGAGGGCCCGATGCTGGGCCCCGCACCCGACGACTGGATGGAGCGGGCGGCCGTCACGATCCCCGGACCGCTCACCGACCGGATCTGCGCCCTCGCCAGGGAGACCGGGCTGTGGCTGGTCCCCGGGAGCCTCTACGAGCGCGCGGAGGACGGCCACGTCTACAACACGGCCATGGCGGTCTCGCCCGAGGGGGAGATCGTCGCCCGCTACCGCAAGGTCTTCCCCTGGCAGCCGTACGAAAAGGTCCGGCCCGGCCACGAGTTCACCGTCTTCGACATCCCCGGCATCGGGCGGGCGGGCCTGGCCATCTGCTACGACGGCTCCTTCCCCGAGACGGTCCGCCAACTCGCCTGGCTGGGAGCGGAGATCGTCATCCAGCCCACCCTGACCCCCACCCGGGACCGGGAGATGGAACTGGTCTGCGCCCGCGCCAACGCCTGGACCAACCAGGTGTACGTGGTCAACGTCAACGCCGCCGACCCGGCGGGGGTCGGCGCCAGCGCGATCGTCGACCCCGAGGGCATCGTCCGCCAGCAGGCCGGCCCCGGCGAGGAGGTGCTCGTCGACGTACTGGACCTCGACGCCGTCACCCGGGTGCGCCGCTACGGCTCCACCGGGATCAACCGGCCCTGGAACCAGCTCGCCAGGTACGGGGAATCGATCGCCCTCCCGATGTACGGCGGCGCGTCCTTCCGCACACCGCACTGGCTGGAGGAGGTCGAGAGGCAGGTCGAGAGGCAGGAGCAGGCCCCGACCGCATAGCGGCCGGGTCCGCAAACCAGGTCGACAGGCGGGCTCCGGCACGGTGGGATGGCTCCGAACGCCCGCCGTCCGGAGCGGGCCGGGCAGGGGAGCCTCCTTGGGATACGAAGCGGGGGTCGAGGCCCGTCCGGTCATCGACGGCACACTCGTCAGGCGGCTGGTCGACGCGCAGTTCCCGCAGTGGGCGGGGCTTCCCCTCCGGCTCCTGGATCCGGCCGGTTCCGACCACGTGATCTACCGGCTGGGCCGGGAGCTGTCAGTCCGGCTCCCCCGCGGACCCGGGGTCGTCGGACAGGCGGCGAAGGAGGCCGAGTGGCTGCCCCGGCTCGCCCCGCACCTGCCGCTGGCCGTCCCGGTACCGGTGGCCCTGGGCCGGCCCGGCTTCGGCTATCCGTGGCCGTGGTCGGTGTCCCGCTGGCTGGACGGTGAGGTGGCGACCGCCGCGGCGCTCGCCGATTCCTCCGCGGCCGCCCTGGAGCTGGCCGGATTCCTGACGGCCCTGCAGCGGTTCGCGCCGCCGGACCGGGCCTCCCGGGCCGAAGCCGTCCAGGGGGACCTGGCCGACCGCGACCGGGCGACGCGGGCCGCCATCGCCGAGGTCTCCGGCGTGTTCGACGCGCCGGCCATGACCGCCCTGTGGGAGGCGGCCCTGGGCGCACCCGGCTGGGACCGGCCACCGGTCTGGTTCCACGGGGACTTCCACACCGGCAACCTGCTGACCACCAACGGCCGCCTCAGCGCGGTCATCGACTTCGGCGGGCTCGGCGTCGGCGACCCGGCCTGCGACCTGACCATCGCCTTCACCCTGATGTCGGCCCCCAGCCGGGCCGTCTTCCGCGGCGCCCTGGGCGTGGACGAGGCCACCTGGCTGCGCGGCCGGGGCTGGGCCCTGGCCACCGGCCTGAACGCCTACACCTTCCACGCCGCCACGGACCCGCGCGTCGCGGCGCAGACCACCCGGCAGATCACCGAGGCGCTCATCGGCTGACCCCTCACCACACCTTGGCGAGGAAGGCCCGGGTGCGGGGGTGCCGCGGATCGTCCAGCACGGCCCCCGGCGTTCCCTGCTCCACGACGACCCCGTCGTCCATGAACACGACGGTGTCGGCGACCTCCCGGGCGAAGCCCAGCTCGTGGGTGACGACGAGCATGGTGGTTCCGGAGCGGGCCAGGTCCTTGATGACGTCCAGGACCTCGCCGACCAGTTCCGGGTCGAGCGCCGAGGTCGGCTCGTCGAAGAGCAGCACCTTCGGTTCCAGGGCGAGCGCCCGGGCGATGGCCACCCGCTGCTGCTGTCCTCCGGACAGCTGGCGCGGGTAGGCGCCCGCCTTGTCGCTCAGACCCACCCGCTCCAGCAGGCGCAGGGCCGTCGCCTCGGCCTCCTCCCGCGGCCGGCGCAGCGCGGAGACCGGGGCCTCGACGAGGTTCTCCAGCACGGTGAGGTGGGTGAAGAGGTTGAAGTCCTGGAAGACGAACCCGATGTGCGTGCGCTGCCGCAGCACCTCCTTCTCCTTGAGTTCGTGCAGCTTGCCGCGGTGGCCCCGGTAGCCGATGAGCTCGCCGTCCACGCTGATCCAGCCGCGGTCGACCTTCTCCAGGTGGTTGATGGTGCGCAGGAGGGTGGACTTGCCGGAGCCGGAGGGTCCCAGGATCACCGTGACCTCCCCGGCGCGGACCGTCAGGTCGACCCCGCGCAGCACCTCCAGGGGTCCGAAGCTCTTGTGGACGCCGCGGACCTCGACCATGACCGGTCCGGGTGCGGGCTCGCTCACGTGTGCTCGGCGGGGTTGATCTGCGAGGTCTCGATCGCGGAGGAAGCGGTGCCCCACTTCTTCAGGATCCGCGCGTAGGTGCCGTCCTTGATCAGCGCGTTGACGGCGGCCTGGAACGCGGGGGTCAGCGTGGAGCCCTTCTTGAAGGCGAAGCCGACGTCGAGCCGGTGGTACTCGCCGAGGAAGGTGGTCTGGGCGGCGGGTTGGGCCGCCTGGTAGCGCAGGCCGTTGATCGTCGACATGATCACGTCGATCCGGCCCTGCTGGAGGGCCGTGGTGACGGCCCCGGACTCGGAGAAGACCTTGACCTCGTACGGCTTCTTGCCGGCGGCCGCGCAGCCCTCCTTCTTCGCAGTGAGGGTCTTCTCGAAGGTCGTGCCCGCGCCGGTGCCGATGGTCAGCCCGCACAGCTGGGTCAGGTCGGAGACCTGTGAGGTCAGGGCGGTGTTGCCGGTCTTGACGGCGAAGCCCTGGCCGTCGTTGATGTAGGTGACGAAGTCGACGGACTTCAGGCGTTCGGCGGTGACCCCGAAGTTGCCCGTGCCGACGTCGTACTTGCCGCTGCCGAGGGCGGGCAGGATCGTCTCGAAGGAGGCGTCCTGGCGCTCCAGTTTCACACCCAGGACCTTGGCCACCGCGGCGGCGATGTCGATGTCCTGACCGGCCGGCGGCTTGTCCTGCCCGTTGGGGTAGTACGCCGACGGGGGCGCGCCGACGGAGCCGCCGAGCCGCACGCTGCCCGCCTTGCGGACCTCTGCGGGGAGCAGGGCCGCGATCTGCTCCACGGCCTGGACGCCGGCGACCGGATCGTCGGCCGGCGCGGGAGAGACGAGGGCGGCGGTCACCGGAGGGGCTCCCCCGTCGGAGCCGCAGGCCGTCAGGGTTGCCAGGAGGGGGAGGGGCAGCAGGACGAGCGCGGTGCGCAGCCGTCTGCGGAGTCCGGTGGGGCTCATCCGTGCACCGCCGTCAGGGGCCGCAGCGGGGAGCCGGTCTCGGTCCGGGCGGTGGCTTCCCGGGCGGCGTCCCGCTTCGCGACCTCCTCGCGGACGAGCGGAATCACGTACCGGCCGAAGTCGACGGCGTCGCCGAGCAGGTCGTAGCCGCGGGCCGACAGGATGTCGACGCCGAGGTCGTAGTAGTCCAGCAGTGCCTGGGCGACCGTCTCCGGGGTGCCGACCAGGGCGTTGGAGTTGCCCGCGCCCCCGGTGGCGGCGGCGGTCGGGGTCCACAGTGCCCGGTCGTAGCGCTCCCCCGCCTCGGCGATGGCGATCAGGCGCTGCGATCCGGTGTTCTGCGGGGCCGCGGCCTCCGTCACCCCGTTGTCGCGGTGGCGCTGGACGGTCCCCGCCCGCCTGCGCTCGCGGATGGCGCCCACCGTGCGGTGGGCCTTCTCCCAGGCCAGTTCCTCGGTCGGGGCGATGATCGGCCGGAACGCGACCTGGATGCGGGGGGACTCGGTGCGGCCCGCGGCCCGCGCCGCGGCCCGTACGGCCTCGATCTGCTGGGCCGTCTGCTCCAGGGGCTCGCCCCACAGGCAGTAGATGTCCGCCTCCGCGCCGCCGGCCTCGTAGGCGGCGGCCGAGGAACCGCCGAAGGAGACCTTCGGGCGCGGCTGCTGGACGGGGAACACGTCGCTGACGAAGTCGTGGAAGCGGTAGTGCTCCCCCTCGTGGTCGAAGGCCTCGTGGGTGGTCCAGATCTTCTTGACGATGCGGATGTACTCGCGGGTGCGGGCGTAGCGCTCGTCCTTGCCGAGCACGTCCCCTTCGCGGCCCTGCTCGTGGTCGTTGCCGCCGGTGATGAAGTGCACGGCCAGCCGGCCACCGCTGATCTGGTCGAGGGTGGCGAAGGTCTTGGCGGCGAAGGTGGGGTACGAGACGTTGGGCCGGTGGGCGAGCAGGATCTGCAGGTGGTCCAGCTTGCTCGCGATGTACGCGGCGGCCGGCGCCGGGTCCGGGCTTCCGGAGCCGTAGGCGAACAGCACCCGGTCCCAGCCGTGTTCCTCGTGCGCCCTGGCGAGCCGGAGCGTGTACTCCTTGTCGAAGGCGGCGCCGGATCGTGCGGTGGTTTCGGAGCCGTCGTTGGTGGCGGCTATGCCGAGGAACTCCACGGGCATGGGTGTGGCCTTTCGGAAGGTGCGGCGGTACGCACCGGGGCAGGGTGAACCGCCCGCGGTGCAGCGGTGGTTGAGGCTCCGTCAGCCCCGGGAGACGTGCGGGCGCGGAGGAAAGGGCGTGACGTGCGGGCGTGAGCTACAGGTGTGGCGTGCAGGCGTGACGACGCGTGGCGTCGGAGGTTCGGTGCGATGGCAGCGCGCCCGGGTTCGCGACGGCGTGAGGGCCCAGGGGCGGGCGGTCACGGACGGCACGGCGGTGGCGCGAGGGGAGCGCTCGGCCCACGACGGGGTCACCGAGGGAGGGAAGGGCCGTTCAGGCAGCCCGCTGCCGCGTCAGGCGCAACAAGCCGCGGACCACACCCGACCGAAGTCGATGTAGTCGCGCGAGACCAGGCGCTGATGGGCGTTCATGCGACTACTTGAACAGTACGAACAGCCCTTCGTCAAGCAACGGACCGGATGCCGGACGGTCCCGACCTCCGCCGGACCGGGCACCGTTGACACGGTCGTGCCGTGGGCGCATACGATCGGCGGCGGACCGCAGGCTCCGTGCAGGGAGCCGGTCCGGCCGTGTTGAGGGACACGGCGAGCGTGACGACCGCACCGCTTTCCGCCGGCCCGGCCGTGCCCGACCGCCGCCGGGCGGGCGGTGCCGCCCGCGATCCCTCACACCCCCGGAGCACCTCATGAGCACGGCTTCCGATCTCTCCCGCACGTCCGCCTCCCCCACGTCCCGCGCGCCCGATGGGCCCGATGTGCCCGGCGTCCCGGGTGCGGCCACGCCCGGTACGGAGCCGCCGCCGATCGTGCCGCGCCGGCGCCTCGGCCGTCAGGCTTCCGCTGCCGCCGCCCTGCTGGTCTTCGCGATGGTGCTGGTCTCCGTCGTCCGCAACGACGCCTTCCAGTGGGGGCTCGTGTGGCGCTACTTCACCACCTCCGCCGTGCTCGACGGGCTGCTGCTGACCCTCTGGCTGACCGGTGTGGTGATGGTGCTGGGGTTCCTCCTCGGCACGGTGCTCGCCGTGATGAGGCTGTCATCCAACCCGGTGCTGCGCACCCTGAGCTGGGGTTACGTGTGGATCTTCCGGTCCACACCGCTGCTGGTGCAGCTGTTGTTCTGGTTCAACATCGGCGCCCTGTACCCGACGCTGGGGCTGGGCATCCCCTACGGTCCCCAGCTCTTCAGCATCACCACGGTGAACCTGCTCGGCCCGACCCTGACGGCCGTCATCGGCCTGACCCTGCACGAGACCGCGTACGCCGCCGAGGTGGTCCGCGGCGGCATCCTCTCGGTGGACCCCGGCCAGACCGAGGCCGCGCAGGCGCTCGGGCTGAGCAGGCGCCGCACGCTGTACCGGATCGTGGTCCCCCAGGCGATGCGCTCCATCGTGCCGACCGCCGGGAACATGCTCATCGGCACCCTCAAGGGCACGAGCATCGTCAGCGTGCTGGCCGTGCACGACCTGCTGTATTCGGTGCAGTTGGTCTACAACCAGAACTACCAGGTCATCCCGCTGCTGATGGTGGCCACCCTCTGGTACGTCGCCGTCACCACCGTGCTGAGCGCGGGCCAGTACTACGTGGAGCGGTACTACGCGCGCGGCAGCTCGCGCGGCCTGCCGCCGACGCCGCTGCGGCTGCTGCGCGTCCGGCTGGCCGCCCTGCGCGTCCGCCTGAACTCGGCGACCGCACCCGGCGGCCGCTGAGTTTCATTTCATGAAGAGGCGTTGTGTGTACGGCGGATGAAATCGGAACACGATTTCGCACATTCGGATATCCAGGCCGTTGACACCCCTTCTCCGGGCTGCCTAGCTTACGCCGCAGATAAAAGATATCGGCGGCCTCTCCAGTCCTGCTTGACGGCTGCTTTTCGATTCTGCGCCTATTCGAAGCCGTGGAGTGTCCTTGACCGAATCACTGCTCCTCTCCGCCCCCGCCGGCCCCACCGGGCCGCCGGGGCCGGCCGAGCGGGTCCTCCCGCTGCGCCGGCCCGGGCGGTGGGTCGCCGCCCTCGTCGTCCTGGTGCTGGTCTCGCAGGCCGCCCACGGGCTGATCACCAATCCCTTCTACCAATGGGACCGGTTCGCGTACTGGTTCGCCCGCCCGGTGATCCTGGACGGGCTGCTCATCACCCTCCAGGTGGCCGCGTACAGTGCAGTCCTCGGCCTCGCCGGCGGCGTCCTGCTGGCCCTCGGGCGGCTCTCGGGCAGCCCGGTGCTGCGGTCGGTGAGCTGGACCTACATCTGGCTCCTGCGTTCCGTGCCGCTGATCGTGGTCCTGCTCTTCCTCTACAACCTCAGCGCCCTGTACCCCACCCTCAGCATCGGCATCCCGTTCGGGCCCGCCTTCGTGACCTTCGACGAGTCGCGGCTCGCCACCGACATGGCGGTCGCGGTGGTCGGGCTCAGCCTGAGCGAGGCCGCGTACGCAGCCGAGATCGTCCGGGCCGGGGTGCTCTCCGTCGACCAGGGCCAGCACGAGGCGGCCGCGGCCCTGGGACTGCCCAAGCGCTACCAGTTCGCCAGGATCGTCTTCCCGCAGGCGCTCCGCTCCATCGTGCCCTCCTACGTCAACCAGCTGATCGGCCTGCTCAAGGCCACCTCCCTGGTCTTCTACGTCTCGCTGCTCGACCTGTTCGGCTCGGCGCAGAGCCTGGCCAGCACCTACCCCGGCGACGTGGTGCCGCTGCTGCTGGTGGCGACCGTCTGGTACGTGATCCTCACCAGTCTGGTCTCCGTCGTGCAGTACTACATCGAGCGGTACTACGCCCGCGGAGCCCTGCGCACCCCGGTGCCCACTCCCCTCCAGCGGGCCCGGGCGGGCCTGCGCGACCTGGGGATCCGCTACCGGAAAGAGACCGCCCGATGACCGCGAACGCGACCACCGTCGCGGCCCCGCCCGCGGCCGCCATCGAGGTGCACGACGTGCACAAGTGGTTCGGCGGCCGGCGGGTCCTGGACGGGGTGAGCCTGACCGTCGCACCGGGCACGGTCACCGTGATCCTGGGGCGCTCGGGATCCGGCAAGTCGACCCTGCTGCGGGTCCTCAACCACCTGGAGAAGCCCGAGGCCGGCCACGTCAGCATCGGGGGCGAGCTGATCGGCGTCCAGCGGCACGGGGGCAGGCTCAAGGAGCTGCGGGAGCGGGCGATCCTCGCCCAGCGAGGCCGGATCGGCTTCGTCTTCCAGAACTTCAACCTCTTCCCGCACCTCACCGTGCTGGACAACGTGGCCGCCGCCCCGGTGGCCACCGGCAGGCTGTCCCGGCCGCAGTCCCAGGCCCTGGCGCAGGATCTGCTGCGCCGCGTAGGGCTCGGCGACCGCGGCGGGGCCTACCCGCGGCAGTTGTCCGGCGGACAGCAGCAGCGGGTGGCCATCGCCCGGGCCCTCGCCCTGCGGCCGGGGGTCATCCTCTTCGACGAGCCCACTTCGGCGCTCGACCCCGAGCTGGTCGGCGAGGTGCTCTCCGTGATCAAGGACCTGGCCACCGGGGGCACCACCCTCGTGATCGTGACCCACGAGATCGGCTTCGCCCGCGAGGTCGCCGACGAGGTCGTCTTCCTCCACGAGGGCCGCATCGTCGAACAGGGCCCGCCCGCACAGGTGCTGGACCACCCCGCGCACCCGCGCACCCGGGAGTTCCTCAGCAAGGTGCTCTGACGGCCGCACCGCGCCCTCCGCCGCGTCACGCGGCCCTGCCCGCCCCGCCGGGGGCTCCCCGTGCCCCGGCCCCCTTCCTTCACCCTCCCCACCGCGGCCTTCCCCGCATCGCCGCACACCCGAAAGGCAACGCCATGCACCGCCCGTCCCTCCTGCGCAACAGACTCGTCCGCGGCCTCGGCGCCACCACCGCCGCCGTCGCCCTCGCCGCCGGACTCACCGCGTGCGGCGGTGACGCCAAGGCCTCCGGCACCACACCGGGCTCGGACAAGGTGACCGTCGGAGCCTTCTCCAACGGGGCCGCCCAGCAGGCCGAGCTGTCCGCCCCGGTCGTCGAGTCCCTGCGCGCACAGCTCCCGAAGGCCGTGCGCGACCGCGGTGAGCTGGTCATCGGGGTCGGCGCCCTGCCCGCCGGCTTCCCGCCCCTGGCCTTCGTCGGCACCGACCAGAAGACCCTGACCGGCGCGGAGCCCGACCTCGGCCGCCTGGTCGCCGCGACGCTGGGCCTGAAGCCCGTGGTGAAGAACTCCACGTGGGAGAACCTCTTCGTCGGCATCGACAGCGGCAAGGTCGACGTGGCCTTCTCCAACGTCACGGTCACCGAGGAGCGCAAGAAGAAGTACGACTTCGCGTCCTACCGGCAGGACAACCTGGCCTTCGAAGCCCTGAAGGAGAACACCTGGGACTTCGCCGGCGACTACCGCAACCTGGCGGGCAAGACGGTCTCGGTCAGCAAGGGCACCAACCAGGAGAAGATCCTCCTGGAGTGGCAGAAGAAGCTCCAGTCCGAGGGCAAGGACATCACGGTCAAGTACTTCCCCGACGCCAACAGCGTCTACCTGGCCCTGAGCGGCAAGAAGATCGACCTCAACTTCGGCCCGAACCCCTCGATCTCCTACCACATCACCCAGACCGCGAGCAGCAACGCCCCGACCCGCAACGCCGGTTCGTTCTCCGGTGCCGGTGAGACCCTCCAGGGGCTGATCGCCGCTACCGCGAAGAAGGGCAGCGGACTGGCCGAGCCCGTGGCCCAGGCCATCAACCACCTCGCCAAGAGCGGCCAGTACCCGCAGCTCCTCAGCGCCTGGAACCTCTCCAACGAGGCCGTGCCCACCTCGCTGGTGAACCCGCCCGGGCTGCCCACGACCAACTCCTGACTCCGAGGCCGTCACCGGCCCCGGAAGGCATCCCACGGAAGGAGGGTTCCACCCCCCATGCCCCTGCCCACCACCACCACCAGCCCCGGTCCTGAGGCCGGCCGCGTGAACCCGGCGGTCCCGGCGGTCCCGGCGACCCCGGCGGTCCCGCACGTCCTCGACAACCCGGCCTGGGCCTCGCTGGCCGGCCCGCACGCGGCCTTCGCCGTGCGGGCCGGCGCCCACGCCGCCCGCTACGACCCGGAGGTCGCCGTCTTCTCCGCGATCGCGGATCCGGCCGACCCCCGGTCCTGGGAGGCGCTGCGCTCCCTGACCGGACCCGGCGGGGTCGTCTCGCTCTCCGGGGTGCTGACCCCGCCGGACGGCTGGGAGATCCTCGGCTCGGTCCGGGGGGTCCAGCTCGTCGACACCTCGCTGCGCGCCGAGCCCGCCCCGGAGGCGGTGCGGCTCGGAGCGGCGGACGTTCCCGAGATGCTGGAGCTGATCGAGCTGACGAAGCCGGGGCCCTTCCTGCCCCGCACCGTCGAGCTGGGCACGTACCTGGGCATCCGCCACCGGGGCCGGCTGGTCGCCATGGCCGGGGAGCGGCTGCGCCCGCCCGGCTGGACGGAGATCAGCGCGGTCTGCACCCACCCCGGCTTCCGCGGCGGGGGGCTGGCGACGCGTCTGGTCCGCGCCGTCGCGGCGGGCATCCGGGACCGGGGCGACGTACCGTTCCTGCACACGGCCGGCGAGAACACCGATGCGATCCGGCTCTACGAGTCGATCGGTTTCACGGTGCGCCACCGGCCCTCCTTCATGGCCTTCCGCGCGCCCGGCGGCGCGAATGACACGGCCGCCACACGCATTTAACAGTGCCGCATTCTTTTCATACTCCCGTCATTTTCCCTCCCCTATTTCGGGCATGCCCTTTCGCAGGAGCACCGACGTGAAATTCCTGGCCATCACCCTGATCACGGACGGCACGGACCCCGCGACGGGCGCGCCGACCCCCACCCGCGAGCGGTTCCGGCAGGTGGTCTCCGCCGCCCTGCTGGCTGAGGAGCTCGGCTTCGACGGGTTCGGGGTCGGCGAGCGCCACGAGCGGCCGTTCCTGTCCTCCTCGCCGCCCGTGGTGCTCTCCCACATCGCGGCCCTGACCCGGCGCATCCGGCTGTACACCGCCGTGACCACCCTGAGCCTGCTGGACCCGGTGCGGGCGTACGAGGACTACGCGACGCTCGACCATCTCAGCGACGGCAGGCTGGAGTTGATGATCGGCAAGGGGAACGGCACCGCACAGCGCGAGCTGTTCGACGTGAGCTCCGAGGACCAGTGGGAGCGCAACTCCGAGGGCTACGAGCTGTTCCGGCAGATCTGGAGCGAGGACAAGGTGACGGCGCAGCCGCGGTTCCGGCCCGCGCTGAGCGGCGCCGAGGTGCTGCCACGGCCGTACCAGAAGACGCTGCGCGTGTGGCACGGCAGCGCCACGAGCCGGGAGTCCGTGGATCTCGCCGCGCGCTACGGGGACCCGCTCTTCTCCGCGAACGTCACCCATCCGATCGGCCCGTACGCCGCGCTGATCCGTCACTACCGCGAGCGCTGGGAGCACTACGGGCACGATCCGGCCCACGCGGTCGTGGGCGCGGGCACGGCGGGCTTCCACACGGCGCCCACCTCGCAGGCCGCGGTGGCCGCGTACCGGCCGGCGTTCGCGCGGTACCTCGCCGCACACGCGGCACAGAGCCTGGAGCCGGTGTTCCCGACCCTGGAGGACTTCGTCGAACGGAGCTCGGCCCTGATCGGCAGCCCCGAGCAGGTGATCGAGAAGGTGCACCGCTACCACGAGGAGTTCGGCCACACGGTCCTGCACCTCCAGGCCGAGCCGGGCGGGCTGACGGAAACTCAGCACCGGGACTCCCTCGCACTGTTCCAGTCACGGATCGCACCGGAGCTGCGGCGCTCGATCCCGGATCCCATCTTCGCCTGAGGCACCGAAGGACAACGGAAGGACAACGGAAAGCAGCAGAAGGACAGTTGACAGAAGTACCCCCCTGCACCACCCTTTCACTACTTGCCTAGTGAAAGGGTGGTGTTGTCGTGCTCGAGTACCGCATCGACCGGCGCAGCGGCATCGCCACGTACCTGCAGATCGTCCAGCAGACCAAACAGGCCCTGCGCCTGGGCCTGTTGGAGCCCGGCGACAAGCTGCCGACCGCACGCGAGGTCGTCGAGGCCACCGCCATCAACCCGAACACCGTCCTCAAGGCCTACCGCGAGCTGGAACGCGAGGGCCTCGTCGAGGCGAAGCGGGGACTGGGCACCTTCATCCGCAGGTCCCTGGGCGGCGCCCCGGCGCAATCCCCGCTGCTCGCCGAACTCACGGACTGGGCGCGGCGGGCACGGGGGGCCGGGATGGAGCGGGAGGACGCGGCCGCGCTGTTCTCGGCCGTACTGGAAGAGCACTTCAAGGGGGACGACAACGCATGACGCACACCGTGATCGAGGCGGAGGGCCTCGGCCTGCGCTACGGACGCCGGGGAGGCTGGGCGCTGCGCGACTGCTCCTTCCGGCTGCCCGAGGGCCGGGTCTGCGCCCTCGTGGGCCCCAACGGAGCTGGAAAGTCCACCCTGTTGACCATCGCGGCCGGGCTGGTGTCAGCGACGGAGGGATACCTCCGCTCGGTCAGGCGCGAGGAACTGGCCTACGTCGCCCAGGACAAGCCGCTCTACCCGCAGCTCACCGTCGGCGAGACGCTGCGCATGGGGCGCGAGCTCAACCCCGGCCGCTGGGACGCGGGCAGGGCGCAGCAGATCGTGGAGGCGGGGGACCTCGACCCGCACGCGAAGGTCCGCTCCCTCTCTGGCGGCCAGCGCACCCGGGTCGCCCTCGCCCTGGCCCTCGGCAAGCGCCCGGGCCTGCTCCTGCTCGACGAGCCGATGGCCGACCTCGATCCGCTGGCCCGGCACCGGCTCATGGGCACGCTGATGGCCGACGCCGCCGAGAACGGCACCTCCGTGGTGATGTCCTCGCACATCCTCACCGAGCTGGAGGGCGCCTGCGACCACCTCCTGCTGGTGGACGGCGGCCGGATCCGCCTCGCCGGCCCCATCGACGGGATCGGTGCGGCGCACCTGCTGCTCACCGGTCCCGCCGCCGCCCGCGAGGAGCTCTCCGGGCACACCGTCGTCGAAGCCCGCGCGACGGGCCGGCAGCTCACGGCGCTCGTCCGCCCGCAGGGCCCCGTAGACAGCGGTACCTGGCAGACGGCCCGTCCGTCCCTGGAGGAACTCCTGCTCGCCCATCTGCGCGCACCCGAAGCCCCGGCGTTCGCCGTGGACGCCGATGCCGCTGAGGAGGTGTCGGCATGAGCACGCTGACGCTGAAGGGCCCGTACTGGGTGGTGGTCCGCCAGCACCGCCGGGTGCTGTGGGCGGTGCCCGCGCTTCTGGCCGTGGGCCTCGTCGTGGTGGTCGCGCTGCGCGTGGGGCTCGGCGATCCGGACTCCGACGGGATGCACCGGTCGGCGTCGCAGGACCAGGCGTGGGGGATGCTCCGGGTCTTCATGGAGTACGCGGGCAACACCCTGCTCTTCCTCCCGTTGCTGGTCGGGGCCTTCGTCGCCGGACCGATGGTCGCCCGTGAGCTGGAGAGCGGGACCTGGCGGCTCGCCCTCACCCAGTCCACGACGGCGAAGGCCTGGCTCGGCTCGAAGGTCCTGTTGGCAGCCGCCGTCTCGGTACTCGGCTCGGTCGCTCTGATCGGGGTTTACCGCCTGGGCTGGGTGACGGTGAGCGGGACCTGGCAGCTCCACTGGGCCGACCGCGGACCGTACGAAGCCACCGGCCCGGTACTCCTCGGCTACTGCGTGCTCGGCGTGGCCCTCGGCGCCTTGATCGGACAACTGGTCCGGCGGACGCTGGCGGCCATGGCGGTCACGGGTTTCCTCACAGGTCTCGTGCTGCTGGTCCTCGGCGCGCTGCGCTGGTTGTTCCTGCCCGTGGTGACGAGGACCGCACCCTACCCGGGGAACCCCGGTCCGCTGTTGCCCGGCTCTGCCTTGATGATGGACACCGGCTACCTCAACTCCGCAGGTGAGCGCCTTTCCGAGAACGCCTGCTTCAACCCGAGGGACCCGGCGGCCGACTGCCCCGCCGACCTGAACATCACCGCCAGGTACCTGGACTTCCACCCGGCCTCGCACTCCTGGCCGACCCAGCTCATCGAGACCTCCATCCTCCTGGCCCTAGCTGCCACCGTCCTCTACGCCGCCTTCCGCCTGGTCCGCAGACGACACCCCTGAACCTCCCCTGACCAGCGTGAACGACCCGTTCGGCCCGGGGCGGAGGTCCCGGCCGGCCGGGTCTTCCGCTGTTACCTTCGCGACCATCGCCGGATGCCCGTCCCGTCCGACGGAGAGTTCACTGGAAGGAGGTCCGCGAGCAGGGAGAACGTCGTGTCCGTGTCCGAAGAGAAGAGGGGTTTCTGCACCCTCTGCAAGTCGCGCTGCGGCGCGATCTTCACCATTGAGGACGGCCGCCTCACCGGCGTGCGACCCGACCCCGACCATCCCACGGGCACCGCTATGTGTCCCAAGGGGCGCTCCGCCCCCGAGATCGCGCACAGCACCCGGCGGCTGACCACCCCGCTGCGCCGGACCAACCCCAAGTCCGACCCGGACCCGGGCTGGGTGCCCATTTCCTGGGACGAGGCGATGGAGGAGATCGCCGCGAAGGTCGGGGCGATCGCCGCGGAGAACGGCCCCGAATCGGTGGCCTTCGCCGTGGCCACGCCCTCGGGGACCATGGTGTCGGACGCCACCGAGTGGATCGAGCGCTTCGTACGCCTCTTCGGCAGCCCGAACACGGTCTACAGCGCGGAGATCTGCAACTGGCACAAGGACTTCGCGCACGCCTTCACCTTCGGCTCGCCGATCCCGCCGCCCGACTACGCGAACACCGACCTCGCCCTGCTGTGGGGCTTCAACCCGGCCAAGACCTGGCTCTCCCAGTCCGCCGCCCTCTCCGCCGCCCAGGCGAAGGGCGCGAAGCTGGCCGTGGTGGACCCGCGCCGCTCGACCAGCGCGCTGCGGTCCGACCACTGGCTGCGGGTACGGCCGGGCACCGACGCCGCGCTCGCCCTGGGCCTGGCCCACCTGCTCATCGCCGACGAGGGCTACGACGCGGCCTTCGTCCGCGCCTGGACCAACGCCCCCCTCCTCGTCCGCGCCGACACCGGCCGGTTCCTGCGCGCGGCGGAGCTCCCCGGCACGGACACCGTGAGCACCGCCTTCGTCGTCTTCGACGAGGAGACCGGCCGGGCCGAGGCCTACGACACCGCACGCGCCGCCGACCGCCCCGAGCGCTTCGCGCTGCGCGGCACGCGGGCCGTCACCCTGCGCGACGGCTCGGTCGTCGACTGCGCGCCCGCCTTCGAGCGGTACGCCGCCGCCTGCGCGGCGTGGACTCCGGACCGGGTCGCGGCCACCACCTGGATCCCCGAGCGGGAGATCCGCGCCCTCGCCGCGGAGATCGCGGCCGCCCCCTCGGTCACCTACTACGGGTGGACCGGAGTGGGGCAGAGCGCGAACGCCGCGCAGACCGAGCGTGCCCTGGCCACCCTCTACGCGCTGACCGGCTCCTACGACGCCCCGGGCGGCAATCACGTCGTCCCCGCCCCGGCCTGCAACCCGGCGGCTTCCTTCGCCCAGTTCGCCCCGGAACAGCGCGCCAAGGCCCTCGGTCTCGACAAGCACCCGCTGGGCCCGCCCGCCTTCGGCTACATCAACTCCGGCGACCTGTGCACCGCCGTCGAGACGGGCAGGCCGTACCCCGTCCGGGCCCTTATCGGCTTCGGATCCAACCTGGTCGTCGCCCAGCCCGACTCCGACCGCACGGCGCGGGCCCTGGCCGCGCTCGACTTCCAGGTCCACCTCGACCTCTTCCACAACCCGACCAGCACCAGCGCCGACATCGTCCTGCCGGTCAACAGCTCCTACGAGCACGAGGCCCTGCGCTTCGGCTTCGAAGTCAGCCACCGGGCCCAGGAGCAGGTGCAGCTCCGGCCGCGGATGGTCGAGCCGCAGGGCGAGTCCCGCAGCGACACGGAGTTCGTCTTCGATCTCGCCTGCCGCCTCGGGATGGGCGCGGAGTTCTTCGACGGGGACATCGAGGCGGCCTGGAACTGGCAGCTCGAACCGCTGGGCCTGACCGTCGGGGAACTGCGCGGCCGCCCGGGCGGCGTCCGGGTCCCCCGCGAGGAGTCCTACCGCAAGTACGCCGCCCCCGCGGCAGCCGGCGCGGACGCGGTGACCGGCTTCGCCACGCCGACCCGGCGCATCGAGCTGTACTCCGAAAGGCTGCTGGAGCACGGATACCCGGCGGTGCCCGAGCACCACGACCCCGCGCCCACGGACGCCGCGTACCCCCTCGTGCTGACCTGCGCCAAGCACGGGTACTTCGTGCACAGCCAGCAGCGCTCCCTGACCTCGCTGCGCCGCCGGGCCACCGACCCCTCGGTGGACCTGCACCCCAGCACGGCCGCCGCCCACGGCATCGGCGAGGGCCAGTGGCTGGAGCTCGCCACGCGCCGCGGTTCCATCCGGCTGCGCGCCCGCTTCGACGACTCCCTGCACCCCTCCGTCGTCGTCGGCGAGTACGGCTGGTGGCAGGAGGCCCCCGACCTCGCCCTGCCGGGCGCCGACCCGACCGCCCCGTCGGGCAGCAACTTCAACCGGCTCATCGACCACACCGACACCGACCCGCTCAGCGGCTCGGCACCCATGCGCGCGGCGGCCTGCCGGATCAGCCCCGTGCAGGGCGACGGCACCTGGCGGGGAACCCGCCCCTTCACGGTCACGGCCCTCACCGAGGTGAGCACCGGCATCCGCGCCCTGCGGCTGACCCCCGAGGACGGCGGAGCCCTCCCCGACTACCGGCCCGGCCAGCACCTGACCGTGCGCGCCGAAAACCCGGACGGCACCCTCCAGGACCCCGCGGACGGCCGCAGCTACTCCCTGACCGGACCCGCCCTCGCGGCCGGCCGCACCGACTACGGGCTCGCCGTGCGCCACATCCCCGGCGGGGCCTTCTCCACCCGGGTGCACGAGCAGCTCCGGGTCGGCGACCGGCTCCACCTGGCGAGCCCGGGCGGCGTCTTCGCCATCCCGACGCACACCCGCAACCCGGTCGTGCTCCTGGCCGGCGGCATCGGGATCACCCCGTTCCTGAGCTACCTCGAAACCCTCGCCGCCACCGGCGGCACGGTCCCCGAGGTCGTCCTGCACTACGGCAACAACAACGCGGCCGACCATCCCTTCCGGGACCGGCTGCGCGAGCTGGCCGCCCGCATACCGGCGCTGACGGTCGTCGACCACTACGCCGCACCCGGACCGGACGAGGTGGCCGGCCGCGACTACGACCGCACCGGGTTCATCACGGTCGACGACATCGACCCCGGTCTCATCGAGCGGCGGGCCCGCTTCTACATGTGCGGACCGCAGCCCATGCTCGACGCCCTCACCGGCGCCCTGACCGCGCGCGGTGTCCCCCGCTTCGAGGTGTTCAGCGAGAAGTTCCGCCCGGCCCGGCAGGAGGTGACCGTGCCCGACGGCGCCGAGTACACCGTCACCTTCGCCCGGTCCGGACGCAGCGCCGTCTGGCGCAAGAACGACGGCCCGCTCCTCGCCCTCGGCGAGGCGGCCGGGGTCGCCATGCCGAGCGGATGCCGGGTCGGGCAGTGCGAGAGCTGTGCCTGCAGCGTGCTGAAGGGCACGGCCGCGCACCTGGTGACCCCCTCGGAGGACCTGCCCGACACCGACGTCCTGACCTGCCAGTCCCTGCCGACCTCGGACCTGGTGCTCGACGTCTGAGCGGGACCCGTCAGGTGGTGGTCTCCTCCTTCGCCTCCAGCCCCTCCAGGCTGTCCATGAAGGAGGAGACGGAGAACACCGCGCGGCCGGGGCCGGCCGGGCCGTAGCCGGGCGGGGAGCTCAGGCCGAACTCCTCCAGTGTCGCGCGGTAGGTCTCCAGCAGGCGGACGTGGTACTCCAGGGGCGCGCCCAGCGGGTTCGCCTTGCCGAGCGGAGTCGTCGGCTCCGGGCACCAGGTGGTGAAGCGCGGGACGACACCGTGCGACATGAAGAACCGCAGGCCCTCCTGGGTCGACGCGATGGCCTCGCTGACCTTGGTGAACCCGAAGGGTTCGGCCATCTCGATGCCCGCCACGAAGTTCGGGATCACGTTGCGCGGGCCGAACACCTCGGTGGAGTCCAGGATCCTGCGGTGCCATTCGTCGCGGCCGACGTAGCGCTCCTTGCCCGGGCAGTGGAGCTTGAACAGGTACTCGTCCCACACCTCGAAGTTGGGGTGGTAGATCTTGATCCCGTGGTCGTGGAAGCGCTGCACGGCGTCGCGGGGCAGGGCCTGCGCGACGACCTTGCCGGTCCAGCGGCCGGGGAAGCGCTCCTCGATGGCCTGCGCGTACTGGCCGTAGAAGTCGGCCTCGTCACGGCCGCCGACCTGGGAGGTGATCGAGCCGCCCGTGAGGGTGTAGGCCCGGGAGATGCCCGCCGTGTCGTACCGGTCGATGATCTCCAGTGCCTCCAGCACCTCGTCGACCGGCTTCACGCCGGTGTAGGGGCGGCCGGCCGCCTTGTGCTGGCGCCAGTTGTGGTTGATGTCGCAGAACTGGCACTCCTCCTTGGCGCCGAAGTACTGGCACACCCGGAAGACCGTCAGATAGATGAGGTAGCCCCACTGGATGGTCGGCGCGACCTCCATCACGGACTTGCCGTTCGACAGCTTGTGCCGGTAGTACTCCGGCATCGGCGGCAGGCCGACGTCCGCGATCCGTGCGCCGTCCAGGTAGAGGCCCAGCGCGCCGTCCTCCCCGCCGCGCACCACGTACGGGGAGTCCGGGTTGACCCGTACGGAGACCACGGTGCGGCGCAGTCCGTACGGGCCGCCGGTCAGCACGATCTCCTCCGGCGGCCGGTTCAGCGCCGCGGCGCCGAGCTCCGGGAGGGTGCGGTGGTCGAAGGAGAAGATGAAGTAGGACTTCGGCTTGACGTCGCCGGAGGCACCGTCGGCGCCCCCGCTGAGCGCGGACGGGTCGAAGGCCATGCCGCCCCGCAGGAGGTCTTCCTTGATCACGGCTTCCCGGGGCACGTGCGGGAAGCGCCCCATCAGGTCCTCGATCAGCGCGGTACGGCTGGGACTCTCCATCTGCGGCTCCATTCCAGGCTCTTGCCGGGCCGCGGCGGTCCGCCCCCTTGGCGTTCCGCGCGGCTCGGCGGTGATCTCACTGTAATCAGGGTGCCCGGGCCCCGGTGCAGCGCCTCCTCGGCGTCCCCTCAGGGCATCAGCTGATACTCGGGGAAGTTGCCCGGGAGGCGTTCGCCGGCGGGTCCGTGGGTGACCGCGCGGACCAGCAGCTCGCCGCCGACGAAGGCGCCCCGCCAGGAGGCGCCGAACCCGCCGAACAGCTCCTCGCGGTCCCCGCGCGAGCGGGGCACCCCGTGGCCGGTCTTGAAGGCGCGGATCTCGGGTGCGAGACGGCCGAAGGTGGCCGGGTCGTCGGTGGAGAGGGTGGCGACCAGGGCTCCGTTGGAGGCGTTCATGGCCGCCAGCAGCTCGGCCTCCGTGTCGACGAGCACGATCGTGTCGACCGGCCCGAAGGGCTCCGCGTGGTACAGGGGCGAGGAGGCCGGCGGGCTGAGGAGGGTCAGCGGGGCCACGTAGGCGGAGGTGTCCTGGCCCGGTAGGAAACGGGCCGGGTCCAGGGTCCCGCGGAAGAGGGGGACGGCGCCGCGGTCGATGGCCTCCGCGGCGTGCCCGGTGAGTTCCGCGGCCTTGGCGCTGTTGATGAGGGGACCGAAGTCCAGCTCGGGCAGCGGGTCGCCGGGGTGGGCCACGGCGAGGGGGTGTCCGGTGCGGACGGCGGAGACGGCGGGGAGGTAGGCGGCGAGGAAGGCGTCGAAGGCGGTGCGCTGGACGACGAACCGGGGGTAGGCGGTGCAGCGCTGCTTGCCGTAGTCGAAGAGCTTCGGGATGGCGGCGCCCAGGGCGGTCCAGTCGGTGTGTTCCCAGATGCCCCAGGTGTTGAGGCCCTCCTGTTCGAGGATGTGGCGTTTGCCGAGGTCGGTGAGGGCGGTGGCGATGCGGGCTCCGGTGTCGCGGCCGCCGACGAAGGAGACGCAGCCGATCTCCGGGGAGCGGACGAGTGCCTCGGAGAGTTCGCCGCCGCTGCCGCTGACCAGGGTGACCGGGATGTTCTCGCGGTGGATGAGCGCGCAGGCGAGGGTCAGGCAGGCCAGGCCCCCGTCGGTGGGGGTCTTGGCGATGACGGCATTGCCCGCGAGGGCCTGCACGAGCATCGCGTGGACCAGGACGGACATGGGGTAGTTCCAGCTGGCGATGTTGGAGACCGGGCCGTCGAGCGGGGTCCGGCCCTCCAGCATGGCGTCGATGTGGTCCACGTACCAGCGCACTCCCTCGACGGCCCGGTCCACGTCCGCACACGCGAGGCGCCAGGGCTTGCCGATCTCCCACACCAGGAGCAGGGCGAGCAGGTCGCGGTGCCCGGCGAGGGCGTCGAGCGCGGCGATGACCCGGGCCCGGCGTTCGGCCGCCGGGACCTGCCGCCAGGCACGGTGCTGGTCGAGGGAGGCGCGTACCGCCTTGGTGGCGGTGCCCGCGTCGAGCCGGGGCGGTCCCGCGATCGGACTGCCGTCCACGGGGCTGGTGGCGGGAAGGGCGTGGCCGTCGCTCTGCCAGGCGCCGGCCCAGAGGTTCAGGACGCGGTCCTCGCGGAAGGCCTCCGGGGCCGCGACGAGTGCGCGCTTCCAGGCATCGGCCCAGGCCGTGCCGGGCTTGAGGGCGAGGGGGGTGGACTGTGCCATCTGTGAGTCTCCGCTCAACGACGGGCGGGGCGGTTCGGGGCGTGGGGGTTCGAGGAGGGGCGGTTCGGGGCGTGGGGGCGGGGCGGGTACGAGTGCTCCGACCGTACGTACCTTCCGTGCGGCATCCGTGTTCTCGGGCGTCGGCGGCGCGTCGCGCCGGCGTCCGCCGTCCCGGGCCGGGGGCCGACTGTTTCACGGGTGCTTCGGGATCATGAACATGGCATGCGGTGTGGCCCGGAGCCCTGGTCCGGCGGCGAAGGCACCGGCTAGCGTCGCTGCTGGAGCCGTACCGGTGAGCCACCGCCGTACGGAGCACGGCCCGGGCCACCACAACTGGCTGCCGCCGCGTCAGCTGACCGCGCATTCCGCTCCGCCTTCTCCGTCTGCCTCCCTCCTCCGTTCTAGGACTTCCCCATGCCGTTTTCCCGTCCCAAGGGCGGGCGCTTCGCCGCGCTCGCCCTCACCTTCGCCGTGGCGCTGAGTACGCTGGGCGGTACGGCCGCCACCGCCTCCGCCGACGCCACGGCGTTCGGTCCGCTGCCGCCCCGGAACCCCGCCACCGCGGGCAACGGCACCGCCGGCATGCACGGGGACAGCGCGTCCAGCGACACCACGCCCTACCCGGGCCCCGGCACGGGGAAGATCGCCTACTCCCGCACCGCGCTGGCCTCGGCCTGCCCGACCATCGTGGTCGGCGCCGACGGCTACGTGGTCACCCTCTGCACCACCATTTTCGGGCAGACCCCGACCGCGCACCTGCTGGATCCGGCGAGCGGGGCCGACCTGGCCTCCCTCGCCCTGCCCAAGGGCAGCCTGTTCGGCGGCGTCTACTCCTACCTCGACAACAACGACCGGCTGGTCGCCGTGGACGGGAACAGCAACCTCGTCCGCATCGGCCACCACCGCACCGGCAGCGGCTGGGCGTTGACGGTCGACCAGTCCACCCCGCTCGCGGGCGCCGTGCCCGCCGGCGACAACATCGTGGGCCTGGCCCCCGCCTGGAACGGCAAGGTCTGGTTCGCCACCACCGGCGGCGTGATCGGCACCGCGGACACGGACACCGGCACGGTCCGCACCCTCGCCACCGGCGAAGGCGTGCAGAACAGCATCTCCACCGTTCCGGGTCACACCGCCGTCGCCACCGACCACGCGCTGTACCTCCTCTCCGAGGCGCCCGACGGCACCCCCGTCATCGACTGGCGGGCCCCGTACGACCGCGGCCCGGCCCGCAAGCCCGGCCAGCTCAGCTGGGGCACCGGCGCCACCCCGAGCTTCTTCGGGCCGGGCGACGGGACGGAGTACGTCACCATCACCGACAACGCCGCCCCGCACGAGAACCTGCTCGTCTACCGGGTGGACGGCGGTCCGGTGCCGATCTGCTCCACCCCGGTGCTCACCCAGTACGCCAACAGCGGGACCGAGGACGCCGTCATCGCCTCCGGCCGCAGCATCTTCGTCACCAACACCTACGGCTACCCCTACCCGGCCCTGCCCGCCGGCGCTCCGGCGAGCAAGCCGGCGTCCGCGAACTTCGACGGCGGTCTCAGCCGCGTCGACATCAACGCCGCGGGGACCGGCTGCACCCTGGTGTGGAACAGCTCGGTGAAGTCCGCGGCCCTGCCCCGGCTTTCGGTGGCAGACGGCAAGATCTACACCGTCTCGGTCACCGGGCCCACGGGCAGCGCGGGCCTCAACACCTTCGCCTCGTACCACCATTCGGTGCTGGACCCGGCCACGGGAGCGCAGCTCACGAGCTCCTTCCTGGGCATCGGGCTGGTCTACAACCCGCTGCAGATGACCGGTACCACCGGCCCCGACGGCACCCTCTATCAGGGCACCGAGACCGGCGTGGTCCGGATCACCAAGGGCTGAGCCCCGTCGGGGTGAGCAGCGTCGGTGTGGGCGCCGTCGGGGTGGGCGCCGTGGGTGTGGGCCGGCGCCGAGTCCAGGGTTCCGCCGAGGCGGTCCCGGGCCGGGGTCAGGGCCTCCGCCGAGGGCGCCGTGACGACCCAGCGCTCGCCGACGAGGTACGTGCCCCCGTACTGCCGTGACTCCGTCAGCCACGCGGCCCGGCCCTCCGCCGTGCTGAAGGTGGCCAGCCGGAAGGCCTGGGCCCCCACCGCGCAGGCGCCCTCGCGCACCTCCTGCGCGTCGACCGTCACCTCGGGGTTGCAGCCCAGCGCGGCAGCGATCCGGTCCAGCGGCTCGGGGGCGGGGGGCGGGGACGCCGCTCGCCCCCCGCCCCCGGGGCTCGCGCTGCCCGCGCTGCTCGCTCCTGTCGTACAGCCCGCGCATCCCGCGCAGAGGAGGGCGGCGAGCAGCGCGACCGTGCGGGTCACTCGGGATGCCCGCATTCCCGTGTCCGGCACGGCCGGTCAGCCCGCCGCCGCGATCTTCTTGCCCGCGTCGTTCACCGCGAACCAGAGGCCCTGCAGGCCCTGTCCATTGGTCTGGCCCGGTGCGGTGTCGCCGGTGAAGAGGTAGACGGGCCAGCAGTCGATCGTCAATTGGCTGGTTCCGTCGGGGCGTTCGGCGGAACCGACCAGCCCGGCGGGAATTCCGACGGCCTTGTCGGCTTCCACGGGTGCGGCGGGTTTCCACGTGTTCAGGCAGGCGTCGAGGCAGCCGAATTTCATCGGCCAGGCACTGTCCTTTCCGAACCGGTAGAGGGTGCGCCCCTGTCCGTCCACCAAGAGCTTTCCGAGTTTGGGGTCGTCGACGGCGGAGAGCGGTGCGGCTTCCTTTCCGGCGTCCGATTTACCCGCGTCCGGTTTACCTGCATCCGCTTTACCGGTGTCCGCCTTATCGGCGTCGGCGGCCTTTCCGCCGTCCGCCCCCAGCGCGTGCCAGGTGCCGCCGACGCCCTCACCCTTCGTCTCGCCGGGCCGCTCGTCCTTGGCGTACCGGTACACGGGCCACCCCGCGATCGTGAGCTGGCGGGTGCCGTCGGCCCGGTCGACCGAGCCGAGCAGCCCCGCGTTCGCACCGTCAGGGGCCTGGGCCCCGTCCGCCGGCACGGCGGGCCAGAGGGTGGCGCAGGCGCCCTCGCAGTTCGAGCGGGGCGGCTGGGCGGTGTCCTTGTCGAAGCGGTAGAGCGTGGATCCGGCCGCGTCCGTGGCCACGCTGCCGACCCCGGGGATCTCCCGGACCGAGAGCTTGCCTGCCTCCGTCGCGTCCGTCTCCGTGTCCGCCTCCGCTTCCGCGCCCTCCCCGTAGGCCTCGCCGTAGCCCTCACCGGCACCGGCGCCGGCGCTGTGGCCCACCGCCCGTTCCGCGCCCGCCGGCCGGACGGTCACCGTACGGGCCCCGTCGTCACCGCTGCCGCATCCCGACGCGAGCAGAAGCACCGTCAGCACCGATCCGGCGGCGGCCGCGGTCGCCCGGTTCCTGTTGCCCATGGTTCTCTCCTTCGGTTTTCATCCGGCACGCTGTTCTTCCGTCGGAATATTCATAAGGTCTGCGGGGACTTCCGCATTCGATGGAGCGGGAATTTGTCAGATCACGCCAAAGTGTGAACTCATTCCTGGATGCGGAGCGCGAGTGCCGGGCAACGGCGCACCGCGCGCAGTGCTTTCGGCCGCAAAGGGCCGGGGACCGGCATGACTCCGCGCGCCGGATAGCCGTCCTCGTCGAGCCGCACCACATCGGGCAGCAGGTCCACGCACAGCCCGTGGCCCTTGCACAACGTCCAGTCCACGACGAGCCGTTCGGGGCTCTCGTCGGCGGGCAGCGGCAGGGCGCCCAGTACACGGCGTCCGCACCCGCTGCCGAGCGCGTGGTCGCGGAACTCCTCGGGGAACACGGCGAGCGCCGAGGCCACGAACGAGGACGTGCCGTCCGGGTGGGAGCACGCCCCCCGACCGCGCACGCCCCGCATCCGGGCCTGCACCGCGTCGAGGGCCGCACCGCCGCCTCCGCCCACGAGCCGTTCCACGGCGTCGGCCAGCGAGGGCAGTCCCCGTACGCACGGGCCGCACTGGCCCGCCGACTCCCGTGCCATCCAGCGCGCGACCCGGGCCACCTCGCCCGCCGGGCAGGTGTCCTCGGGCAGCGGGAGCACCGCACCCGCGCCCAGTACCGCGTCGTACGCCGCCAGTGACTTCCGCGAGATCAGCGCCTCGCGGGCCGCCCCCGGGCCGAGCCAGCGGCCGTGGAACCCGCCGACGAGCACGCCCTGTCCGGGCAGCGTGCCGCACAGGTCCAGCACGTAGGCCAGGGAGGTGCCCAGGGGCACCTCGACCACGGTGGTCCCGGCGACGGTCAGCAGGGTGGTGCCGGGTTCGTCGGGCAGTCCTGCCGTGCCGTACTCGGGCGCGCCGAGGCGGGCGGCAACGGCGAGCTGTGCGTAGGTCTCCGCGTTGGACAGCAGGGTGGGCAGGCCGCCGAGACCCCGTTCACTGGTCCGTGTCCGGTGCCCGGAGGGGACGCCGGGTCCACCGTCCAGGCCGTTCACGAGGGCGCTGCCCTCCCCCGTGACGAACCGTTCGGGGAGCCGGACGACGCGCACGCGCCGCCCGGCCGGGCCCCGTTCGGCGACGGCCTCGGTGAGCGAGCGCTCCACGTCCGGCCGGGTGACACCGACGACCACGTCCTCGGCGCCGAGCGCGGCGGCGGCCACCAGCGCGCCGTCGAGGACGAGGTGGGGCACGTAGAGGAGCAGGGCCGCGTCCTTCAGGCAACTCGGTTCGCCCTCGGTGCCGTTGACGACCACGGCGCTGCGTCCGTCCTGCGCCCGGGCGGACCGGATGACGGCCCGGAGCTTGCGGGCGAAGGGGAATCCCGCTCCCCCGCGCCCGCCGAGGGCTATGCCCTCGGCGAGTTCGACGAGCCCTTCGGAGGGGTAGCGGGGCAGTGCGCCGTGCACGCTCAGATGACCGGCCCGGTCGAGCCGTTCGGAGGTGTCGAGCCCGGCCAGCAGGCGCGGTCCGCCGACACAGCCGAGGGCCGGTCGCGTCCCGGAGCCGCTCACCGTCCGCTCCGTGCGCCGTCGAGGGGCTCGGCGGACGGTCCCGGGGACGGATCCGCGACCCGGCCGGGACCGGCGGGGAACACGGTGGGGCCCGGCTGCCGGGTCAGGCGTGCCGTCAACAGTTCCGCCGCCCACTCCGCGGGCCTGCGCACGAAGGGCGCCGGCCGGCGCGGCGGCGCCTGCCCGGGCACCCGGGCGGGTACGGCCGGTGCGTGCGGCGGTGCCTGCACCGGCGCCGCGGCGGCAGGTCCGCCGGAGGGGCGCGCGGGGTCCGCGCGCAGCGGGGTGGCGGGCCTCGTGCGCGGTCCCGCGGCGCCGAGCGTACGGAGCTTCGCGCGCAGCCGCAGCGCCAGCAGGCCGGCGACGGCGAGCAGGCACAGGGCGTACCCGATCGTCACCCAACTGCCCGCCGCACGGCCGGACTTGAGCCCGTGCACGAGGGAGGCCCCCCAGGCGGGGTACGCGCTCATGTGCAGGGCCCGCCACCACAGCGAGCGCCCCCGGGCGGCGAAAGCGCCGCGGACGGCTCCGGAGACGGCCACGGCGACGAACCCGTAGCCGGCCAGGCTGCCGAGGCCGATGAGCAACGGCCGCTGGCCGTCGGTGAAGGGCAGGACCACGGCGGCGGCGTCGGTCCGGGACCGCTCGACCTTGATCCAGACGTGCAGAAGGAGGAAGCCGAGTCCGGCGACGGCAAGGCCGCGGTGCACGGCCTGGGCGACGAGCCGGTGCCCGGAGGCGAGCAGTCGGCGGTCGGTGGCCGCCAGGCCCCACAGGACGGCGCCGGTGAGGGAGACCAGCGAGAGCACGCCGGCGCCGTAGTCGAGGAAGTCCCACAGCCGGGTCAGCGCACCGGCGCGGACGGCCACGAGCAGGGCGGCCGCGGCAGCGAGGGCTGCCGCGGCCAGGGCGGAGGGGTGCGGCCCCCCGGCGGCGGACAGCAGCGGCGGACGCCGCACCGCCCGCCGGCCGGAGGCGCTCGGCGACGCCGGCGTAGAGGCCGCCGGGGACACCGCGGCGGATCCGGCGGAGGGTGCATCGCCGGGCATCGGGCCGCGCGCCGGGCCGGATCGCGCTCCGGACGGTGCTCCGGCATGGCGCCGGGTACGGCCTCTCGTACGGCGGGCCCGGTGCGAGCGGCCGGGCAGGCGGGGCTGGAGCAGGGGCATGTGGTCTCCCATACGTCCGGGCCCGAGCACTTCCACCTCGCGCTCGGCGTCCGGGGGTCGACGTCGTAACCGCTCCTCGGCGGGCGGGAGATGGGCGCCTGGCCCACCGGGCCGGCCGGGAGCGGGGGCCGGAGTGCAGAAGCATCGTGGAGGTATGCAAGCCCTCCACAGGATTTATCGAAACGTGATAATTTCTGGCCCTCGCACAGCCATCGCATCGAACATCCCCGGAAGATTCCCTTCCAGTGGTGCGGTTGCGACGGGGTTGACACCTGATCCGCCGCCGCACCTCCCCGACGGCGATCGAGCCGATGCCGCGGGACTGCGGGCTTGCCACCGTCCCACGGGGCAGGCCATACCCCGGCTTGAACGAGGTAACAATGTGCGAACTTCTGAACCGCATCTGGTCCCGCCCGCGGGGCGAGTGGACCCGGGTCCTGCGCAAGGAACTGCCCACCGTGGCAGCGGGGATGGTGGAGGAACTACGGGAGACCGTGCCCGGATTCTCGGCGCTCGTCGAGGAGATCGGCGACGAGGTGGTCAGACGCAGGGTGGAAGGGGCCCTGCTCACCGTCCTCGGTTACCGCGAGGGTGCCGGCGGCTCCGGATGCACGGGGACCGGCGGGACCGACGGAGCCGAGGGAGCCGGCACGGCGCACGACGCGCGGGAGCCTGCGGACCACCGGACACCGGCCGGCAGCCCGGGCCCCGGACCCGGCCCCACCGCCACGACGGCCGCCGACTTCGAAGCCGGGCACGCCCGGCCCCACCCGCAGGCGCACCCGCACGTACCCCCGCACGCGCCCTTCCACCAGGGGGAGTTGCCACCTCTGCAGGCCGTGCCCTTGCAGCGGTTCGGCTCGGTCCGCGAACACGCCCGGCGCGAGCTCTTCGCCCTGCTCACGGATGACGCCCCGCACCGCGAACCGGTCCTCGCCGAACTGGCCGGCCCGGCCGGCTGGCCCCTCCCGGTCGCCGTACGGGCGGTCGCCCTGGCCTCGCCCGGTGAGACCCAGCAGCTCGCGGCGCTCCTCGACGACTGCCTCGGCGGAATGGTCGCGGGCCAGCCCTGCCTGCTCGTTCCCACCGCCGACCCGGAGGCCCGTACCGCCCTGGACTCCGCGCTGCGCGGCCGACTCGCCGTGGTCGGCCACCCGGTGGCCCCCGGCGACACCGCTTCCTCCCTGCGCTGGGCGGTGCGTCTGCTCGCGCTGGTCCCGGCGCAGGCCCGGTCGGGTCCGGACGCCCGGACCGTCTTCGTGGACGACCACCTCTCCACGCTGCTGCTGCTCCAGGACGAGCCGCTGGCCCATGCACTCGCCGCCCGCTGGCTCCGGCCGCTGGCGGACCTGACCCCGCGCCAGAGCGAGCGGCTCGAAGTGACCCTGCTGGCCTGGCTGGAGGGGGGCGGGGCGCCCGAGGCGGCCAAGGCGCTGAGTGTGCACCCGCAGACGGTCCGCTACCGGATGCGCCAGCTGGAGAAGTTGTTCGGGCCCGGCCTGCGGGACCCGCGCACCCGCTTCGAGCTGGAACTGGCGCTGCGCAGCCGCCGGTTGATGGCCCAGGTCCGGCTGCGGCCGGTCCGTGGCGGCCGCCGGGGGCGCGTGGTGAGCCCCGACTTCCGCCCGTCCCCGGGCGACGGCCGCATTGCCCGCGTCAACGGCCTGTAGGGAAAACGGACACGAGGCGGTGC
>NZ_JBHXKA010000004.1:51461-141895 GCF_042722885.1 Streptomyces sp. NPDC058401 | reverse complement strand
CACGTACGCCCAGTACGCGAACGCCCCGGCAGCACGCCCAGGCACGGCACCAGACGCCGCGGGCTCGGCCGACAAGATCCGAAAGAGACGACCTAACAGCCCGGTCCGGGCGGTTCCACGAAGGCCCGGGTCAGGTGCGCGGTGGCCAGCAGGGCGCGGCGGCGGACGGCCAGGGCCAGGAGTTCCTCCCGCGAGGCGCGGGCGGCGGCCCGGTCGCGTTCGTGGGAGTACGGGACCGCCGGGTCTGCGAGCTGCACCGCGTGGACCAGCACGTCACCGGTGACCACGACGTCTCGGCCCCCACCGCCCCCACCCCCGGCCGCGCCTTCCACCAGCACCGACTGGTGGCCGGGCGTGTGCCCGGGCGTCGGCAGCAGGGTGATGCCGGGAGCGAGCCGGTGCTCGCCGGCCACCTCGTGGAGCTGCCCGGCGGCCCGCAGCGGGGCCACCGTCCAGTCCCAGACGGGATCCGCCCGGTCCAGGGCCGCCACCTCCGCGCTCTGTACGAGGTACCGGGCCTCGGGGAAGAACGGCCGGCCGGCCTCGTCCTGCGTCCAGCCGGTGTGGTCCTCGTGCAGGTGGGTCAGGACCACGGCCTCCACATCGGCCGGGGCGATCCCGGCCTCCCCGAGCGCGGCGGGCAGCCGGCCCGGTACCGGGGCCCAGCCGGCCGCCGGGCTCCGCGGCGGGCCGACCCCCGCGTCGATCAGCACCCACCGGCCGCCCGGCCGGGGCACGGCGAAGCACCGGAAGTCGAGCCGCCAGGAGCCGTCCGGCCCGGCCGCGTCCGGATCCAGCAGCGCGGCCCGCTCCCAGGCGGCGGCGCCCGCCCCCGGGAAGGCCGTGACCGCGGGCTCGAAGAACGACCCGCGGGCGTCGAGAAGGGCCACCACCAGCCCCTGAGTGTCCATTCGCCTATTGTGCGGCGTATGAACGAACAACTGGACGGGCCCGCGCCCTTGGAGCCCATGCCCACCGACTGGCAGCGTGCGCTGGCGGTCGTGGCGCACCCGGACGACCTGGAGTACGGCTGCGCGGCGGCCATCGCGGACTGGACGGACGGCGGCCGCGAGGTCGTCTACCTGCTCGCCACGCGCGGCGAGGCCGGCATCGACACCATCGACCCCGAGACGTGCGCCCCGCTGCGCGAGGCGGAGCAGCGGGCGAGCGCGGCCGTCGTCGGTGTCCCCACGGTTGAGTTCCTCGACCACCGCGACGGGGTCCTCGAGTACGGCCCGGAGCTGCGCCGGGACATCGCGGCGGCCATCCGGCGCCACCGCCCCGAGCTGGTGATCACGATGAACCACCGCGACACGTGGGGCGGGGCCGAGGGCGGCGGCTACTGGAACACCCCGGACCACAAGGCGGTCGGCCGGGCCACCCTGGACGCCGCGGGCGACGCCGGCAACCGCTGGATCTTCCCCGAACTCCTCGCGGAGCAGGGCCTGGAGCCGTGGAACGGGGTGCGCTGGGTGGCGGTGTCCGGCACCACCACGCCCACGCACGCGGCCGACGCCGGCCCCGGCCTGGAGCGTTCGGTGAAGTCCCTGATGGAGCACAAGGCGTACATCGCCGCGCTCACGGACGAGGACCCGGAGACGTACGTGCGCAGCTTCCTGACGGGCAACGCCCAGCAGGCGGCCGCCCGGTTCGGGGGCCGTCCGGCGGTGGCGTTCGAGGTCTTCCCGCGCTAGCCGGACACGCCTAGGGTGTCCGCGTGATCGACACCCTGAGCACGGAGATCGCGGAGGGTGAGGAACGGATCCGTCTGGACGTCGCGGACGGGATCGCCGAACTCACCCTCTGCCGGCCGGAGAAGCTCAACGGCTGGAGCTGGGAGTCCACCCGCCAGCTCGGCCTGCTGGCGGACCGGATCCGCTTCGACCCCGCCGTACGGGTGGTCCTGCTGCGCGCCGAGGGCCGGGCGTTCTGCGCGGGCATCGACGTGACGGCCCCGGGCGGCGCGATCACCGGCGGCTCGGCGGCCGAACGCAACCGCAACTACTACGAGGGCATCCGCTGGGTCCACGAACGCTTCGCGGTCCTGGCCCGGCTCCCGCAGCCGGTCGTGGCCGCGGTGCAGGGGTACTGCCTGGGCTTCGGTTTCGAACTGGCCCTGATGGCGGACATCCGGGTGGCGTCCGAGGAAGCCGTCTTCGCCCTGCCCGAGGCCCAGTTGGGCGTCGCGGTGGACGCGGGCGGCGACCTGCGCATCGCCCGGGAGGCGGGCGCCGGCTGGGCCAAGTTCCTGGCCCTGACCGGCCGCCGCATCGACGCCCGGATGGCGGAGCGGCTGAATCTCCTCCAACAGGTGGTCCCGGCCGAGGAGTTGGAGTCTGTCGCCCGCGCACTCGCGGCGGAGATCGCGGCCAACGCCCCGCTCGCCGTCCAGGGCATCAAGCGCGCGATCGACTCCTACGCGGACGCCGCCCTGCCCGCGGCCCTGGACCGGGTGGCCATGACGGCGGCCCTCACCCTCACCTCGGAGGACTCCCGCGAGGGCTACACCGCCAAAGCGGCCCGCCGCCCCCCGCACTTCACCGGAGGCTGAGCACCGGCCGGACGGAGAACGCCTCCCAGGGGGACCCGTCCTCCGGGCCGTACGCCAGCTCGGCCAACGCCGGGTTCCGGTTCGCCGTGGCCAGCGTCAGCCAGGCCCACAGGTCCCCGTACCCGCCGCACACGGACTCGCCGCCGTCCCCGCCGTGCACGGCGCCCGGATCGCCGCTCAGCTCGGCGGCGTACGAGTCGTAGGCGATGCGCAGACCGAAGGCGTTGGGCTCGACGCGCGGGGCGAACGTGCCGCTGCCGTACGAGGGTTCAGCGATCGGACAGGTGCTGCCCCACCGGAAGAGGGTGCGCGCCCCGGCCCCGCAGGCGTGCTCCCACTCGTCGGCGCCGGGCATCCGCAGTCCGCGCCCCGCGAGCACCGCGGGCATGTCGGCGGGAGGTTCGGTGAGCGGTTCGCTCTCCACGGCCATGAACACCGTCGCCAGGGTGACGGTCCGGGGCCGGCTCAGCAACTCGGCCAGGTGCGCCTTGAGATCGGGACCGTAGCCGTACTCCTCGGCCAGGCTCCGCTCGAAGTCGGCGGTCTGCTCCGCGGTGGGCTCCCAGGCGTCCAGGTCGAAGCCGAGGCGGACCGTTCCCCCGGGTATCAGGGCGAACTCCTGCCCGTCCCGTTCGACGCGTACGCGGTGGAGCGGGCCGCCGAGGTGTTCGGCGGTGTCGACCAGGCTCACCCGGCCGCCCACCGAGCCGGCGGCTTCCAGGGCGAAGCGCCGGGCGTCCGGCAGGTCGAACGAACGCCACCGGTCAAGGGTCAGATCAGCGAAGGACATGCCGCCCATGATGCCCCGGACCACTGACAACACACCGAACCACTGACAACACCGGACCACTGACAACACCGGACCACTGACAACACCGGACCACTGACAACACCGGACCACTGACAACAGGGTCCGCGCTCCTCCGCTACTCCTCCAGGCGCAGCAGGGCCAGGGCGCGAGCCGAGACGGCGGGGAGGGGTTCGCGACCGCCTTCGGCGGCCCAGTGTTCCAGGGCGACGGTGACCGCGTCGATGAGGACGGCCGCCAGGACCCGTGTCTCCAGGGCGGATTCGGGGCGCCCCGTGCGGACCGCGAGCACGGGCACCAGGCGGTCCTGCATCGCGCGCGCGGCCGCGAGCCAGCGCATGCGGATCTCGGGGACGCCGCCCATCACCTGGATCAGGCGGGCCGTCTGCCCCGGCCCCTCGTAGCGCGTGCCCGCCGTGGCGGTGGTGAAGGCGGCCTGGACCGCTTCGGTGAGGGGCTCCGCCGAGGGCCGCAGGGCGAGTTCCTCGACCAGGGTGGAGACGCCCGCGGTCAGGACCGGGGTCAGGGCGTCCTCCTTCGTCGGGCAGTACCGGTAGAAGGTGCGCAGCGAGATGCCGGCCGCCCGCGCGATGTCGTCGACCGTGGTGGCCTCGAACCCCCGCTCGGAGAACAGGTCGGCGGCCGCCTCCGCGATCTCGTACCACGTGGCCTCCCTGCGCCGTGCCGTCAAGGACGGGCGGCCCCTGCTCACCGTGCTCACCGCAGGACCTCCAAGGGGTGGATGGGGGCTGTAGACGGGGCCAATGTGCCACACGATCGCATCATGGCGTGTCGTGCCGGAATGACGTACGGGAATGACCTGACGGGCCGGACGGTGCGCGCACCCCGCCCCGGCGCGTCAGGGGATGAACGGCCCCCGCCCCAACTGGTCCCGGACCGGCACCACTTCCGGGTTGACCAGGGAGCGCCGCTGCCAGTTCGCCCCGTCCACCACCAGGGTGTGGCCGGTGATGAAGCGGGCGTAGGGCGAGGCCAGGAAGGTGGCGGCCCAGCCCAGTTCGCGCGGTGCGCCGACCCGCAGGGCGGGCTGTCTGGCGTCCTTGTCGTCCGGGGCGGCCCGCTCCAGACCGCCCCGGATGTCCTCGGTCATGTCCGCGTGCGGGAACAGCCCCGGCACCAGTCCGTTGATCTGGATGCCGTACGGTCCCCACTCCACGGCGAGGGTTTCGACGAGGTTCTTCACCCCCGCCTTCGCGGCGGCGCTGTGCGCGTAACCAGGGCCGCCGGTCCAGGCGTACGAGGCGCCGATGTTCACGATGGATCCCGCGCTGCCCGCGGCGAGGTGGCGGCGGCCGAACTCCCGGGTCACGAACCAGGTGCCGGTCAGGGTGATGTCGACCACCGCACGCCAGGCGTTGGGGGACAAGTCCTCGGCCGGGCAGGGGAAGTTGGCGGCGGCGTTGTTCACGAGCACGTCCGGGACCCCGCCGAAGGCGGCCGCGGCGGCGTCGAAGACCTCGGCGACCCGTTCGGGGTCGCGGATGTCGCAGACGGCGGCCGTCACCCGGCCCGCTCCGGGGACGGCCGCCAGCTCCTCCTGGGCGGACTTCAGCTGCTCGATCCGGCGGCCGGCGATCACCAGGTCCGCGCCGAGCCGCGCGAACTCGGTGGCGATGGCCTTGCCCAGCCCGGTCCCGCCGCCGGTCACGAGCACCGCCCGGCCGGTGAACGTGCCGGGCGGCAGGGCCGCGGAACCGAGCGGCGGGGGCGCGGGCAGGCCGCGCATGGGGGTCTCCATGCGCCCATCGATAGCGTGCGGGCGCCGAGAGCACCATGGCCGTGCCGGGGGCAGTTGCTTCCCGCTACTTCCCGGGCGCGTAGGCCTGCTTGCTCGCGCAGGTCCAGATCATCGCGCTGTCCGTCAGGGTGAGCAGATCGCGGAAGGAGCCGCCCACCCGGTCGTCGTCCGAGACGGCGTGGGCCTCGGTGTTGACGTCGGCGCTCGCGCCCGCCGGGTTCGGGAGGACGAGCGGGGTGCCCGTGCCCGGCCAGTAGGCCGCCTGTACGTAGCGGGCGTAGCCCTCGACGAAGGTGGCGGCGGTGCCGACCGTCGCGTTGGTGGTCGGGCTGATGGCCTCGAAGGTCAGGGTCTCGTAGCCGGTGGCCGGTCCGGGGGTGGTGGGCGGCGCGTCGTACGGCTTCTTCCAGACGGCCGGGGTGCGGCGCCGCAGCTCCCGGTGGTTCTCCGCCTCGTATCCGACGACGCGGCCCTTGTCGTCGATGCCGCTCGCCTCGGTGCCCGTAGTCCAGTCCGTCTCGTTCCAGACGGGCAGGCTGTAGGGCGGGTAGCCGCCGCCGGCCGGCCAGACCACCGGGAAGGTCTTGCTGACGATCCGGTCGTCCTCCAGGTCCTCGTACTCCGTGTGGGCGGTTCCGAGCACGTCCCCGCGCTTGTTGATGCCGTCCACGGCCACGATCCGGGTGCTGGGGTGCGCGTCCTCGGGCACCGGCAGTTCGCGGACCACGGTGCCGTTCGCCCACTCCTTCGGGGTGCCGGCGTCCATGCCGACGATCCGGCCCGCGTCGTTGACGCCGGCCGGGCCCGTGCCGGCCGCGGCGCCGGTCAGCAGCCGTACCGCCGCGTCCCCCGCGCGGTAGGTGAAGGCGGCGTGCGCGCGGTCCGAGGAGCGCTCCAGGGTGCCGACCATCAGGCCCTTGGCGTTGACGGACGTGACGCTGCCGTTCTGGAAGCCGGCCGGCAGCGGGACGGCGTGGACGGTGCGGTCCGCTGTCCAGTACGCCGGGAGGCCGCGGCTCTCTCCGACGGCGAGACCGTCCGCTCCGAGGCCGTTGACGACCCCGGAGGTCCAGGGGCCGGACGGCAGGGCCGGCAGTCGGACGGCGTCCGGCACGCACGCGGCGGCGGAGGCGGCGGAGGCGGCGGAGGCGCCCGTCGGGGCGGCTGCCGGGTGCGCGGCCGACGCGGCCGAGGCCGGAGCGGCGGCCGTGACGAGACCCGCCAGGACGGCGGCGGCCGCGATCGCGGACATGCTTCTGCTCATGTGCTGCTTCCCCCAGGATGTGTGAAGCGCCCCGCCCCGACGGCGGGGTCCCCGTGCCCGTCAGCCATCGCCGTTCATGACGTGCCCGCGTCATATGTTGCCTGAAAGGGGGCGTGATGCGACCGGATCGGCGCGTGTCGTTGCGGACCGACCCGTTCCCGTGACTCCCACTGGTTCCCACGGACGCAAGCGACCGCTTAGTATGCTCGCGAGGCGTGGTTCCCGTCGGCGGCTGGAGGCCCCGGATGCAGGCATGGCGAGTACACACCCCCGGCGAGCCCCGCGAGGCCATGCGCCTCGAAGAGGTGCCCGAACCGGTGCCCGGCGAGGGCGAGGTGAGGCTCAAGGTGCTCGCCGCCAACGTCAACTTCCCCGACGCGCTGCTCGTGCGCGGCCAGTACCAGATCCGCCCGCCGCTCCCCTTCACCCCCGGCGTGGAGATCTGCGGCGAGACCGACGACGGCCGCCGCGTCATCGCCAACCCGAGCCTGCCGCACGGCGGTTTCGCGGAGTACGTCACCGCCCCCGCGCGCGCCCTGCTCCCCGCCCCGGACACCCTCGACGACGCCGAGGCGGCCGCCCTGCACATCGGCTACCAGACGGGCTGGTTCGGCCTGCACCGCCGGGCCCGGATCCAGGCCGGCGAGACCCTCCTCGTGCACGCCGCGGCCGGCGGGGTCGGCAGCGCCGCCGTCCAGCTCGGCAAGGCCGCCGGAGCCACCGTCATCGGGGTCGTCGGCGGCAAGGCCAAGGTGCGCACCGCCGAGGAGCTCGGCTGCGACCTCGTCATCGACCGCACCAGCGAGGATGTGGTCGCCCGCGTCAAGGAGTTCACCGCAGGACGCGGGGCCGACGTGGTCTACGACCCGGTCGGCGGCGAGGCCTACGCCGCCTCGGCCAAGTGCGTGGCCTTCGAGGGCCGGATCATCGTCGTCGGCTTCGCGAGCGGCACCGTCCCCACGCCCGCGCTGAACCACGCCCTCGTCAAGAACTACGCGATCCTCGGCCTCCATTGGGGCCTGTACGCCGCCAAGGACCCGGCCGCGATCGCCGCCTGCCACGCCGAGCTCACCCGGCTCGCCGCCGAGGGCTCCATCACACCGCTGGTCAGCGAGCGGGTACCGCTCGCCGGTGCCGCGGACGCCGTGCAGCGCCTCGCCGACGGGACCACCACCGGCCGGCTGGTCGTCGTACCGGCCCTGGACGCCGCGCTGTCCGCCTCCCCGGCAGGGGGCTCCCGATGACGGCCGCCGCGCTCACCGCCGAGCAACTGCGCGCCCGCGTACGGGAACTGCTGTCGGCGCACCCGCCCGCGAGCACCGCACCCGCGGAGTTCCTGGGGGCCCGCTTCGACGCCGGACTCGCCTGGGTGCACTACCCCGAGGGCCTCGGCGGCCTCGGCGCGCCCCGCTCCCTGCAGGCGGTCGTGGACGCCGAGTTGGAGGCGGCCGGAGCCCCCGACAACGACCCGCGCCGGATCGGCATCGGTCTCGGCATGGCCGCGCCCACGATCCTCGCGTACGGCACCGAGGAGCAGAAGCGGCGCTTCCTGCGCCCGCTGTGGCTCGGCGAGGAGGTGTGGTGCCAGCTCTTCAGCGAGCCGGGCGCCGGCTCCGACCTGGCCGCCCTCGGCACCCGCGCGGTGCGCGAAGGGGAGGAATGGGTGGTGGACGGCCAGAAGGTGTGGACCTCCAGCGCCCACACCGCCCGCTGGGCCATCCTGATCGCCCGCACCGACCCGGCGCTGCCCAAGCACCAGGGCATCACCTACTTCCTGTGCGATATGACCGCGCCCGGCGTCGAGGTGCGTCCGCTGCGGCAGATCACCGGCGAGGCCGAGTTCAACGAGGTCTTCCTGACCGGAGTGCGGATCCCCGACGCCCACCGCCTCGGCGAGGTGGGCCAGGGCTGGGCGGTGGCCCGCACCACCCTGATGAACGAACGCGTCTCCATCGGCGGCATGCGGATCCCGCGCGAGGGCGGCATGATCGCCCCGGTCGCCGCCGCCTGGCGCGAGCGGCCGGAGCTGCGCACGCACGCCCTGCACCAGCGGCTGCTGGAGCTGTGGGTCGAGGCCGAGGTCGCCCGGCTGACCGGAGAGCGGCTGCGCCAGCAGCTCGCACAGGGCCAGCCCGGACCGGAGGGATCGGGGATGAAGCTGACCTTCGCCCGGCTGAACCAGGAGATCAGCGGCCTGGAAGTGGAACTCCTCGGCGAAGAGGGTCTGCTGTACGAGGACTGGACCCTGCGCCGCCCCGAGATCGTCGACTTCACCGGCCGCGACGCCGGCTACCGCTACCTGCGCGCCAAGGGCAACAGCATCGAGGGCGGCACCAGCGAAATCCTCCTCAACATCGTCGCCGAACGCGTCCTCGGCCTGCCCGCCGAGCCGCGCGACGACAAGGACCTCGCCTGGAAGGACCTGGCCCGATGAGCTCACCCGCCGCGGCTCCGCTGGACCTGCTGTACTCCGAGACCGAGGAGGAACTCCGCACGGCGGTACGGTCCCTGCTCGCCGCCCGCTGCGCCCCCGCGGCCGTCCTCGCCCGGATCGAGGGAGCCGGACCCCACGACCCCGAACTGTGGCGGGTGCTCGCCGCCGACATCGGCACGGCGGGACTCCTCGTACCGGAGAAACTGGGCGGACAGGGGGCCGGCCACCGGGAAGCGGCCGTGGTCCTGGAGGAGCTCGGCCGGGCCGCCGCGCCGGTCCCGTACCTCACGAGCGCGGTCCTGGCGACGGAGATCCTGCTCGGCTGCGAGAGCCCGGAGTCCGCCGAACTCCTGCGGGAGCTCGCGGCGGGCCACCGCGTCTGCGTACCCGCCCTGCCCCTGACCCTGGCCCCGGGCGCGCCCCTGCCGACACCGGTACGGGACTCCGGCGCGGGCTCGCTCGGCGGGAGCGTCGGCTCCGTCGCCGACGCCGTCGGCGCGGACGTGCTGCTCGTCCTCGCCGACACCGGGCTGTACGCCGTACCGGCCGGCGCGGCGGGGGTCGTGCTGACCCCGCACGTGGCGCTGGACCAGACCCGTCCCCTGGCCGCGGTCCACCTCGACGGGGCCACCGGAACCCGGCTCGCCGACCCGGCCACGGCCCGGGCGGCCATCGCCGGAGCACTGCTCTCGGGGGCCGGTCTGCTCGCCTCGGAACAGCTGGGGATCGCCGAGTGGTGCCTGACGGAGACGGTGGCGTACCTGCGCACCCGCCACCAGTTCAACCGCCCCGTCGGCTCCTTCCAGGCCCTCAAGCACCGCCTCGCCCGGCTGTGGCTCGACGTGGCCTCCGCCCGCGCGGCGGCCCGCGCCGCGGCCGACGCCCTCGCGACCGGCGCCGCCGACGCGCCGCTCACGGTGGCGGTGGCCCAGGCCTACTGCTCGGGCGTGGCGGTCCGGGCCGCCGAGGAGTGCGTACAGCTCCACGGCGGCATCGGCATGACCTGGGAACACCCGGCGCACCTGTACCTCAAGCGCGCCAAGGCCGACTCCCTGGCCCTGGGCACGGCCGGCCACCACCGGGGCCTGGTGGCGGACTTCGCGGAACTCCCGGCGCCGTAGGGAGCCGCCGGTCATTGCCCCAGGAACGCCGAGACGGCCGCCTCGAACCGGCCGGCGTCATCGACCCAGGGGTAATGGCCGGCTCCGGGCTGCACCGACAGCGTGGCGTCGGGGAACAGCGCCGCGAGCTCCGCCGTCGACCGGGGAGGACTGTTCAGGTCGAACTCCCCGGTGAGCAGCAGGACGGGCGCCCCGAAGGCGGCCAGCGCCGCCCGGGTGGCCTCCGGGGTGAAGGCGCCTTCGGCGCCGAAGCCCGCGACGGCCTCGCGGTTGACCGGCAGTCCGGCGGCGTGGTGCTCCCGTGCCGCCCGGTCCCACCGGCCGCAGAAGAAGGGGGCGAGCGCCTCCCAGTCGCTGCCCGTGCCCGCGGAAACGGCCTCCAGGGCGGCGAACGCCGCCGGGAACCACGGCTCGTCCGCGCGGAGCCGTGCCAGTTCGAGCCGCGTCTCGCCGGTCACCTCGATCCCGACGGCCCGGGTGCTCGGGCCGATCAGGACCAGCCTGCCGACGGCGCGGGGGTACCGGGCGGCGTACCCCATGGCGACGTTCGCCCCGGCGGAGTGGCCGAGCAGGTCCGCCCGGGCGAGCCCGAGGTGTTCGCGCAGCGCCTCCACGTCGTCGACGAGCCGGTCGCAGCGGTAGGAGGAGGTGTCCTCGGGCACCGCCGACCCGCCGGTGCCGCGCGGGTCGGGCAGGATCAGTCGGCGGTGGCGGGACAGGCCGCCGAGGTCGCCGAGGTAACGGGAGTCCGCGGGGCCTCCGGGGATGCAGAGGACCGGGTCGCCGTCGCCGACCGTGCGGTAGGAGAGCCGGGTTCCGTCGGGGGCGCAGAAGGTGGGCATGGGCCTAGCCTGCCAGTGATAACCAGGTTATACAACCTGGTTATCACGGCGCGCCGACGGGCTGCGGTTCCGGTGTATAACCGAGCTATGACAGATGGGGAATCGCTGACGGAGCCGCTGACGGAATCACTGACGGAGGAGCAGGCCGGGCGGATGCTCGCGGAGATGAACGAGGTCATCCGCGCGGGCGAGGAGATGCGCAAGCTGCGCACCGAGATGATCAAAGTCTTCACGGGCCTCGGCTGGACCCAGGACAAGATCGCCCGGCTCACGGCCATGAGCCAGCCCGCCGTGTCGAAGCAGGTGGCGAAGTACAAGGCGGAAGACCCGCTCCCGCCGGTCGGACTCTCCCTCGACCAGGGCGACGCCCCCTGGCTCGAAGGGCGCCTGTGGGGCCTGGCCGAGGAGATCGCCGAGGCCTACCCCGACACCGCGCGCTGCGCCCGGCACGTCGATGCCGTCGCCCGGGGGAAGAAGCGCTTCACGCCCCGCGACGTGGACGAGCTGCGCCGCCTCGTCGAGGAGGACCTGCGGCTGCACCGGGAGGAGCTGCCCGCCGGCTACCGGGAGGCCTACGACGCGATCGCCCGCGGGCTCGACGTCCCCTCGGGAGCCACCACGGACACCCCGGCCTCCGTGCGCCGCACCCTCGCGCACCGGATCCAGCGCGACCGCCTCGGCGACGCCGCCTGACGGGGCGGGGCCGGAGGGGGGCGGCTCCGGCACGGGGGCGGCGCAGACCCGTACACCGGGACTAGCGCACACCCACGCCGCCGTTCTGGCCGAACGGCCGATGCGGGCGCCCCGTCGGATCCCGCACCCTCTACGGGACCCCTCGTGCCGCTCCCGCTCACGCGCGGCCCGCTCCCGTCCTGCCCGCCCCTCGAAGGAGGCGCCATGCTGCACGCCCTCTACCTCCTCGGCATCGCCGCCTTCGCCGCCTCCGGCGTCCTGGCCGCCCACCGCGCCAACATGGACCCCTTCGGCGGGCTCGTCCTCGCCTTCGCGGCCAGCATCTCCGGCGGGACCCTGCGCGACCTCATCCTCGGCCGGCACCCGCTCTACTGGACCCACGACTGGCTGCTGCTCGTCCTCATCGGGTCCGTCGCCATCGCCACCATGCTCTACCTGCGCCGCCGCGAGCTCCCGCACCGCACGCTCATGGTCGTCGACGCCGTCGGTCTCGCCGTGGTCACCGTGATCGGCGCCCGCGCCGCCATCGACGCGCACGTCACCCCCGTCGCCGTGCTGATCCTGGCCGTCCTGACGGGCGTCACCGGCGAGGTCGTCCGCGACGTCCTCTGCGGGGAGTTCCCGCCGCTGCTGCTGCGCGAAGAGGTGTACGCGACGGCCGCGCTCGCCGGGGCCATGGCCTACCTCGGCCTGCACTGGGCGGGCGTTCCGGACACCGCCAACATCGCGGTGTCCGCCTCCCTGGTCTTCGCCCTGCGCATGACCGCCGTCTTTCGCGATCTGCACCTGCCCCGGCTCCAGCGCACCACGGCCTGACGCCGCGGGCCCGCGCGTCAGGTGACCGGCCCGCGCGCGCCACGGAACAGGCCCGCGCCTCGCACACCGGGCCCCCGCACCGGAAGACACGCCGGTTGAAAGAGTGGCGAAATGCCGGAAACCTGCTCTTGGGCCATTGTTCTCGGGAAGGGCGGTCGTGGCCGCCGTGAACCGCGCCCCGAGGAGTCTCAGCGTGTCCGGACCGGAGACGATCCCTCATATGCGCGTCGTCCCGGGGTGGATGCGCAAGCACACCCCGCTGCTGAGCCGGCTCCTGGCACAACTCGGAGCGGTCAGAGTGCTGGACTGTGCGACCAGGCTGGCGGCCCAGGCCTTCCTCGGCGCCGTGCCGGCCATCTTCGTCATCGCGGCGCTCGCGCCCGAGTGGCTACAGCAACAGCTGGTCTCGTCCATCCGCGTCACCCTGGGGCTCCAGGACGCCGCACTCGACCAGGTGCAGTCGGTGTACACCGCCGTCGACACCACGGCCGTCGCCAGCACCGGCGGGGTGGGAATCCTGGTGACGCTGCTGTCGGCGACCGCGTGCAGCCGGGCCCTCCAGAAGACGTGCGAGCGCTCCTGGCACCTGCCCAAGTCCAAGGCCAGGGTCGCTGCCTGGCGGTGGCTGGCCTGGCTCGTCGTCTGGCTCGTCGCCCTGCTGTTCCAGGGACTGGTGCAGACGGCGTTCGGCACCGGCCGGATCACCGGTTTCACCCTCGCCGCGATCAGCGGAACCCTGCTGTGGTGGTGGACGCAGCGCCTGCTGCTCGGCTCCCGGATCCCGTGGCTGCCGCTGCTGCCCGGCGCGCTGCTGGCCGGGTTCGGGGAGCAGCTCCTGACCGTGGCGTCGAGGGTCTACATGCCCCATGCCGTGGACCGCAGCCTGCAGCAGTTCGGCAGCCTCGGCTCGGTCTTCGTCCTGCTGTCCTGGCTCATCGGGTTCTTCATCGTGATCACCCTCGCCATCGCCGTCGGGTACGTGGTGGCCCACGAACCGCGCCCGGCCGCCTGGCTCCGTACGCCCGTGGGCCCTGAGACGCCGTGACGTGACGTGACGTCAGGACGTCTTGACGGGAGGCCTTGACGGGACGCCGCGCGGCTACCGCGGTCCGGCGGCGTGGTCGGCCGGGTCGGCCCGGTCCGCGCAGCGGCCACCGGCCGCGAGCAGCGAGAGGACGGCGAGCACGGCCAGCAGGACGAGGGCCAGCAGCAGGACGGTGAGCACCGTCGGGTGGTTCCACAGCGCGAAGACGAGCGCGCACACGAGCAGGACGCCGATGGTGAGCCGGCTCCGCTGCGCCTGTACCCAGGTACCGACGCTCCCGGTGCGCACCCCGTGGGCGGCGCCCCACACGGCGGCGGAGTCGGCCGCGCGCTCGGCACCGCCGCGCAGGCCGCGCGGCAGGCGCCCGGCGCCGGAGAGGTAGGCCCCGAGGGCCACGACGACCCCGAGGACGAGCGCGGTGCGGATGCTGACCCGCAGGAACCGCACCAGGGTGTCGAAGACCGCCGCTGCCGCCGCCGGTGACTGGACCTGCGCCGGAAGGTGGTCGAGGTAGTAGTGGCGGGCGACGACCAGCCCGATGGCGAAGAAGAGACAGGCGGCGGCCGCGCCGAGCGTGGTGGTCACCAGGGCGCGCCGGCGGCGCCGGGCGAGCAGCACTCCGGCGGCTCCGAGGACCACCGTGAGCACGGGCAGCCAGTTGCCGACGACGTCGAGCAGGTGGACCGCACCCCGGATCTTCCCCAGCTTCTCGGACTGGAAGAGCACCATCTGCTTGTCGACGTCGGGGATCTTCTCGGCCGGCGACAGGCCGGCCTCCACGAGGTCCTTCTTGACGGTCTCCACGGCGGCGCCGACATCGAGGGTGACGGTGCCCCCCTCCACTCCCACCGCCCCGCGGCCCTCACCGGTCAGTGCGTGCACCACCGCGGCGTGGGCGGCGCGGTTGGCGGTGGTCCACACGGTCTCGAACCGGTCGCTCTCGACGAACCGGGTCGCCACCTTGGAGACGGCCGCGTCCGCGGCCGAATCCAGCTGCGGCCCCAGCGCCTTGACCGCCGTCCCCACGCGGGGCGGCAGTCCCTGGGCCTCCAGCCACTTCGCCAGGTCCGATGTCACCTGAGCGCCGTCGACCCGGACGTCGGCGGCTTCGGTGATGCGGTGGACGGCCGCCTCCTCGATCGCCGGATCCGAGGCGAGCGGGGAGACCGTGGACACGTAACGGCCGGTGTCCAGCACGATGTCGTGCACCCAGACGGTGAGCAGGGAGACCGGTACGAGGATGCAGGTGAGCGTGATCAGCACCGCCGAGACCGAACTCAGGACGATCCGTCCGGCACGTGACGCACCCGTCCGGCCCGGTGCGGGCACGCCGTCGGGGAGTTCGGACGGCACGTTCATGGCACTCCCGGGGACGAGGCACGAGAAGACGTGCGTGTGTCCCATGGGACACACGAGGCCGCCGGATCCGCGCGTTCGGTTGGGCCCATCGTGTGAACGGCCCCGCCGGCGGCGGCCGTCTCCTCCTACAACCACATGAACCGGCGGGGCGCTCCCCGGTGACCTCGCCCGCCGCGCCGCGTTAGACCCGTAGCCACCGGCCACCGAGCGAGGGAGACCGTATGTACGCAGCACCCGCCGCACCACTCACCCGCCGCGCGGTCCTCCGCACCGCCTTCACCGCGGCCGTGTTCGCCGGCACGGCCGCCGCGCTGGCCCCCCTGCTGCGCGCCCGCCGCCCCCGGCAGACGCTCACACCGGCCCCGCTGATCCCGGCGGGCGAGGAGACGTACCGCGGCCGGCACATCGCCGTCGACCCGGCGGGGACCTCCGTACGCATCGACGGCCGCGCCCTGCACGTCATGCGCCGCTCCGACGGCACGTACCTGAGCGGGATCAACCACTTCCAGTCCTACGCGACCCCGCTGGAGCTGGCCCGCGCGGCCGTCGACGAACTGGGCACCACCCAGCTGGCGTTCGCCGCTGCGCACCACGGCCGACAGGAGTAGCACGGCGTGTACATCCGGCAGAACCAGAAGAACCTGACCAGCGCGCAGAAGAAGCGCTTCACCGCGGCCGTGATCGAGCTCAAGCGAAACGGCACCTACGACGCGTTCGTCCGCACCCACGACAAGTACTTCGTCCCCGACCGGGACCGCAAGCTGCGCGTCGGGCACATGTCGCCGTCCTTCTTCCCCTGGCACCGGCGCTACCTGCTGGAGTTCGAACGGCAGCTCCAGAGCGTCGACCCGGGTGTCACCATCCCGTACTGGGACTGGACCACCGACAACAGCCCGGCCTCCTCCCTGTGGGCGGAGGACTTCCTCGGCGGGACCGGCCGGGAGAGCGACCGACAGGTGATGACCGGGCCGTTCGCCTACGGCGCGGGCAACTGGACGGTCACGGTCGGCATCACGGAGGCCGCCTTCCTCACCCGCAACCTGGGCCGGCCGCAGAACCCGATCAGCCTGCCGACCCCCGCCGAACTCCAGTGGGCGATCGACGACCCGCTGTACGACAGCTCCCCCTGGGACTCGACGGCCGGGCGCGGCGGCTTCCGCAACAAGCTGGAGGGCTGGGCCGCCCCGAAGAGCGAGAAGTGGCGCAACCACAACAAGGTGCACCAGTGGATCGGCGGTCACATGACCGGCGGCACGGCCCCCAACGACCCGGCCTTCTGGCTGCACCACGCCTTCGTGGACCTGCTCTGGGACCGCTGGCAGGAGCAGCACCCGGCCTCCGGCTACCTGCCCGCCGCCCCGCTCGCCGTCGGCGACCTCCAGCGCGGCCGGGTGATCGCTCTCGACGAGCCGATGCCCCCGTGGGACGTCACCCCGCGCGAGATGCTCGGCCACCAGGGGCTCTACCGCTACGAGTGAGCCCCCCGAGCCGGCACGACAGGAAGGGCCCCCGCCGACCGGCGGGGGCCCTTCGGGTCACTCGGCGATCAGCCGCCGTAGCCCTCGGTGTGGTGGTCGCCGCCACCGGAGGCGTTGACGCAGGTGTTGCCGAACGCCGGGTTCAGCAGGCCGATCACGTTGACGGTGTTGCCGCAGACGTTGACCGGGACGTGCACCGGAACCTGGAGCAGGTTGCCCGACAGGACACCGGGGGAGCCGACCGCCGCACCGTGCGCTCCGGCATCGGCAGCCGCCAGACCCGCACCGGCGGCCAGGGCGCTACCGGCGGCAGCGGTGATGACGAATGCCTTCGCGATACGCGACATCAAGATCTCCTAGAGAGAAATGGGGGTGCCGCAGAAAACGGAAGCTGCGGCGTTTGACATGGCATACAACGCGGAGAGCGGCCAAGGGTCACGGCCGCTGGGCCGCCGGTGATCTCGGAGCGGACCCTGATCCCGGAGCGGGCCTTGATCCTTGAGCGGCCCTGATCTCGGACCGGACCCTTGATTCCGGACCACCCACCTGTTCCGGACTACCGGGCGGCCGAGAAGCGGGCGGAGGAGAAGTACCGGGGCACCGGCTTGACCGCGCCCGGCGCCAGTACCTCCACCGGCGTGCCCACGCAGCCCGGCTCCCGGTACAGGGCAACCGAGCTCCTGGTCTTGTTCGTCACGGCCCGGCCGCCGCCGCCCAGGGCCTCCACACAGCCCTTGGGGGAGTCGATGCCGTGCGGGCGGTCGTCCGTGCCGAGGTACTGGAAGGCGGGCCCGACGGCCGTCGGGGTGCCGAGGGCGGCGGTCGGTCCGGTCGGTCCGTCGGCCGCGTACGCGCTGCCGCCGGCCGCCGCTCCGGCCGCGGCGGCGGCCGCCAGCAGCAGGACGGGGACCGATCCGGCCCGGACGAGGCTCCGCATGGTGTGGGGGAGAGACAGGGATCGCATGCCCCGCCCAACCCGCCGCGCCGGGGGAAGGGTCACGCCTTGTCACCCCGCGCATGCCTGTGCGACCGTGCGACCGGCACGGTGCGGAGCACCGGATCCGGCGACCCCAGGAGGACGTGATGGCCGCAGCGGCGAGCGGGACCCCGGACCGGGACCGTGCCGACCGTGCCCCCGACCGTCCCCGGGTCCGGACCGCCTCCGGCGTGGTCGAGGGCCGCACCGGGCCGGGCGGCATCGCCGTCTTCCGGGGGATCCCCTACGCCGCCCCGCCCGTCGGAGCCCGCCGGTTCGCCGCGCCCGAGCCGCCCGAGCCCTGGGACGGGGTGCGCGACGCGGGTGCGTACGGCCCCACCGCGCCCAAGGTGCCCTACCCCGAGGCGTTCGCCGCGCTGCTGCCGGACCCCGAGGTCCCCGGGGACGACTGCCTGAACCTCAACGTGTGGACCCCGGACGCCGCACCCCCGGCCCCGCTGCCCGTCATGGTGTGGATCCACGGCGGCGCCCTCACCCGCGGCTCCTCGGCCGTGCCCGTCTACGAGGGCTCCGCCTTCGCCCGCGACGGCGTGGTGCTCGTCTCCGTCAACTACCGCCTCGGCGTCCTCGGCTACGGCCTCTTCCCCGACGCCCCCGCCAACCGCGGGCTGCTCGACCAGATCGCCGCCCTGGCCTGGGTGCGGGACAACATCGCGGCCTTCGGCGGCGACCCGGGCCGGGTCACCGTCTTCGGCGAGTCCGCCGGAGCCATCAGCATCGGCGCCCTGCTCGCCGCACCCCGCGCCGCGGGCCTCTTCCGGCAGGCCGTCCTGCAGAGCGGCGCCCCCGAGACGCTGCCCCGGGACCGGGTGCGCGCCATGGTGCGGCGGATGGCCGCACTGCTCAAGGTCCCCGCCACCGCCGAAGCCTTCGGCTCGGTCGCCCTGCCCGATCTGCTCGCGGCACAGGCGGCCGTCCTGCGCCGCTCCTCACCGCTGCTCGGCGGGCCCGCCTTCGGCCTGGTCGCGGACCCGGGGACGCTGCCGCCCGATCCGCTCGGAGCGGCGGCCGCGCGGGGCGACGTAGCGCTGCTGCTGGGCTGGACCGCCGAGGAGTACCGGCTCTGGCTGGCCCCGACCGGTGCGATGCGGCTGCTGGACCGGCTGGGACCGCTGTCCGTGGCCCTGGGCCGGCTCCGCTCCGGCAAGGACCGGGCCGCCGTACGGGCCCTGCGCGCCGAGCGGCCCGGCGCGGGACCGGCCGACCTCCTCGGCCACCTGCTCACCGACCGGCTGCTGCGCGATCCGCTGCGCGCGCTGGCCGGCGCGGCCGGGCGGAGCGCGCCGAGCTTCGTGTACGAGTTCGCGTGGCCGTCCGGGGTCCCGGGCCTCGGGTCCTGCCACGCCCTGGAACTGGGCTTCGTCTTCGACACCCTCGGTGTTCCCGAAGCCTCCTGGCTCGCCGGGCCGGACGCCCCGCAGGAGCTGGCCGCGCAGATGCACGCGGCCTGGGTGCGCTTCGCCGTCGAGGGGGACCCGGGCTGGGCCCCGTGGAACGGCGACGGCCCGCCGAAGGTGTTCGGCGGGCCGGGGCGCGAGCAGCCGGCGGGGCGCGAGCAGCCGGCGGGCGCGGAGCCCGGGCGCGGGGAGCCGGTCCGGGTCGGAGCGCCGCTTACTCGACGGGTCCTTCCATGACCTTGCTGATGAACTGGATCGGGCCCTCGCCCATGTTGGGGACGTAGGTCTTGGCGTTGTGCTGGCCGCCCTGGATGATCTTCAGATCGGTGTGGATCGGCCCCTTGCCATACGTGGCGATGAACTTCTGCACGTTCGGCAGGGTGTTCTTGTTGCTCTCGTTGGTGCCGACCTGGAAGGCCAGGTAGACGTCCGGGCTGCCCTTCTTGTCGATCAGCGCCTTGGCCAGCAGCTCGGGGTTGTTCTCCGCCTTCTCCTTGTCGTGGCCCGCCCACAGGGAGGAGTCGGGGACGATGTCGGGGCCGGAGCAGATCGCGGCCTTGAACTTGTCCGGGTGCTTCAGCACGGCCTTCAGGCTCGCGAAGCCTCCGGTGGAGGAGCCCATGTAGGCCCAGCCGTCACGGGACTTGACCGTGCGGAAGTTCTCCCGCATCAGGTCCGGGACGTCGTCGGTCAGCCAGGTGCCCATCTTGGGCTGGCCCGGGATGTCGGAGGCGTCCCAGTAGATGCCCTTGTCGTCCGGGCCCGGGTTCAGCACGGGCATGGCCAGGATGAAGGGCTTGCTCTTGCCCTCGGTGTACCACTTGCTGATGCTGCTCTGGAGGCCCAGGTCGGTGCCCATCCAGTAGTTGTTCGGGTAACCGGCGCCGCCGGGCAGCGCGATCATGACCGGGAAGCCGCTCTTCGCGAACTTCGGGTCGTTGTACTCCTTGGGCGCCCACACCCAGACCTTGCCCTTGAACCCGGACTTCTTGCCGGTGATCGTGGTGACGGCGACGTGCGTGCCGTCGGGCAGGGTCATCGCGTTCTTGAAGTCGGCCGCCGGGCCGGTGGGCATCGACATCTTCGAGTTCGGCGGCGGAGTGACGGCGGTCCCGCCACCGGTGTCGCCCCCGGCGGACCCGGACGGCGGCAGCTGCCCGAAGGAGACGGAGTCGCCCTTGTCGGTGAAGGGCGGTATCTCGTAGTGGCTCATCACGAGCGAGGCGACGGCCGCGAGCGCGAGGACGGAGGCACCCGCGATCACCCACCGCCGGACCCGGGACGGCCGGCGCGGCTCCTCGGGACGGCGCGGCTCCTCCGGCCGGTACGGCTCCTCCGGCCGGTACGGCTGCTCCGGCCAGTACGGCTCCTGCGACCGGTACGGCTCCTGCGACCGGTACGGCTCCTGCGGCCGGTACGGCTCCTCGGGTCGGTACGGCGGCTGCTGTCCGTAGGGTGCGTGCGACATGTGAGGTGGCTCTCCGGCTGGTGCTGCCCCGTGGGGGCGGGGTTGGGACTGCTTTCGATCGAAAGATGAGCGTACGTGCTCACGGGTTCCCGATTTTTACGTCTCTTGGGGTTCCGGAGAGGATCACGTTGCCCTACGCGAAAAGGGCCTGTGGAGTTCCCGTTCTGTTCGCCAAGAATCCCTGGCCTCTGCACATGCCGCTGGGTACGGTACGTCCGCGCCGCCCCCAGACCACCCTGCCCGGAGGTAAATTCCGTGTTCGGCATGCCCTTTTCACGGTCCCGCCGCAAGACCGCCCTCGCCACCGCCTTCGGCGTCACCGCCGCCGGCGCCGCGCTGTGGGCGGGCGTCGGCTCCGCCCAGCCCGCGCACGCGGCCGGCCTGCCCGCACCCGACCACGTGGTCGTCGTGGTCTTCGAGAACCACGCCTACAACCAGGTCATCGGCAGCTCCAGCGCCCCGTACATCAACTCCCTCAAGACCGGGGGAGCCAACCTCACCGCCTCCTACGGCGTCACCCACCCGAGCCAGCCCAACTACCTGCAGCTCTTCTCGGGCTCCAACCAGGGCGTGACCGGCGACAGCTGCTACACGCCGGCCTTCAGCTCCGCGCCCAACCTGGCCTCCGAGCTGCTCGCCGCGGGCAAGACCTGGGCCAGCTACAACGAGGGGCTGCCCAGCGCCGGTTCCACCACCTGCTCCAGCGGCAACTACGCGCGCAAGCACAACCCCTGGTTCGCCTTCTCCAACGTGCCCACCAGCACCGCGAAGACGATGACCCAGTTCCCCACGGACTTCACCACCCTGCCCAAGGTCTCCTTCGTCGTCCCGGACCTCTGCAACGACATGCACGACTGCTCCGTCGGCACCGGCGACACCTGGCTCAAGAACAAGGTCAAGGCGTACGCGGACTGGGCCAAGACCCACAACAGCCTGCTCGTCGTCACCTTCGACGAGGACAACCGCCTCGCCGGGAACAAGATCCCGACGGTGTTCTACGGCCAGTCCGTGACCCCCGGCTCCACCACCTCGACCACCTACAACCACTACGACGTGCTGCGCACCCTGGAAGGCCTGGCCGGTCTGACCGCCCATGCCGGGAACGCGGCCACCGCCAAGGACATCACGGGGATCTGGACTTCCTGACCATGTACGTTGCGGACAGTCGCGCCACCCCCGCGTCCGCCGTGACCCCCGAGCCGCAGGCCGCCGCCCAGGGCATCCGCCCCGGGCGGCGCGCCGCGCTCGCCCCCACGGTGCTCGCCCTCGGCACGGTCAGCCTCATCACCGACGTCTCCTCGGAGATGGTCACGGCCGTGCTCCCGCTCTACCTCGTCGCCGGGCTCGGACTCACCCCGCTCGGCTTCGGGCTGCTCGACGGCCTCTACAACGGGGTCAGCGCCCTGGTCCGGCTCACCGGAGGCCACCTCGGCGACCGCTTCGGCCGCCACAAGGCCCTCGCCGGCCTGGGCTACGGGCTCTCCGCCCTGTGCAAGCCCCTGCTGCTGCTCGCCCACACCCTGCCCGCCATCGGGGCCGTCCTCGCCCTCGACCGCACAGGCAAGGGCCTGCGCACCGCCCCGCGCGACGCCCTGATCTCCCTGGCCGCGGCTCCCGAGGAGCGGGGCCGGGCCTTCGGCGTCCACCGGGCGATGGACACCGCCGGCGCGCTGATCGGGCCGATCCTGGCCTTCCTGATCCTGCGCGGGGCCGCCGACGGCTACGACGCCGTCTTCACCGTCAGCGCCTGTGTGGCCGCGCTGGGCGTCCTCGTGCTGGTGCTCTTCGTACCCGGCCGGCGCACCGTACCCGGCCGGCGCACCGTGCCCGCGGCCGGCGCGGCCCCCGTCTCGCTGCGCGCCGCCTTCGGCCTGCTGGGCCGTCCCGACCTGCGCCGCATCGCCCTCTGCGCGCTGCTGCTCGGCCTGTGCACGGTGAGCGACGGCTTCGTCTTCCTGCTGCTGCAGCACTCCGCCGGCATCGCCGACCGCTGGTTCGCCCTGCTGCCGCTCGGCACCGCCGCCGCCTTCTTCCTGCTCGCGCTGCCGCTGGGCCGCCTCGCCGACCGGATAGGCCGCCGGGCCGTCTTCCTCGGTGGCCACCTCGCCCTGCTCGCCGCGTACGGGATCCTGCTCGCGGGCGGCTCCCATCCCGCCCTGCCCTATGCCGTCCTCCTGCTGCACGGCGGCTTCTACGCCGCCACCGACGGGGTGCTCATGGCCGCGGCGGCCGGAGCCGTCCCCGAGGAGCACCGGGGCGGCGGCCTCGCCCTCGTCCAGACCGGCCAGGCCCTCGCCCGGTTCGCCGCTTCGCTCGGCTTCGGCGCCGCCTGGACCCTCTGGGGTCCCCGGCCCGCCCTGTGCGTCGCCGCCGTCCTGCTGGCCGGGGCCCTCGCGCTCTGCGTCCGGCTGCGACCGGGCGGCGAACCGGACGGCCCGGCGTCCGACACCCGGGCGCCCGACGCCGCGGTCGCCTGAGAATCCCCCTAGCCGACGAAAGGCCCCACCCATGCCCCTCCAACGCCGGATCCTGATCCTCGTCTCCGCCGTCGTACTGCTCGCCGCCATCGGTGCGCTCGCCGTCGTACGGGCCTCCTCGCGCGCCGAGGAGAAGAACAGGGTCCAGGCCGGAGGGCCGCCGATCACCCGCGGCGAGGTGTCCCTCGCCGCGGGCGACGGAGGTCGGCGCATCGTCTTCCGGAACATGGCCTGGGGGCCGCACCGCGACGAGCTCGCCACCGCGGCGGCCGGCGCACCCGAAGGCCCGCGCACCACCTCCGGGGTCAGCTGCCTGCGCTTCCACGCGGCCGCCGGCACCGGGATCTGCCTCCGGGCCGACAAGAGCGGGGTGCAGGACGCCTACAAGGCGGTGGTCCTCGACCCCCGGCTGAAGGAGGTCGCCACCCGTCCGCTGGCGGGCATCCCGACCCGTGCCCGCGTCTCGCCCGGCGGCCACCTGGTCGCCTGGACCGTGTTCGTGGGCGGAGATTCGTACGCCGGTACGAACTTCTCGACCCGGACCTCCCTGCTGGACCTGCGCAGCGGGACGTACGACGCCTCGCTGGAGGACTTCACCATCCACAAGGACGGCAAGACCTACCGCAACGCCGACGTCAACTTCTGGGGGGTCACCTTCGCCGCCGACGAACGGACCTTCTACGCGACGCTCGCCACCGGCGGTCAGACCTACCTGGTCCGCGGCGACCTCGTGGCACGCACGGTGACCACGCTGCGCGAGAACCTGGAATGCCCCTCCCTGTCGCCCGACGGGACCCGCCTCGTGTTCAAGAAGCGGGTGGCGGGCCTGTCGCCGGACGCGCCGTGGCGGCTGTACGTCCTGGACCTCGCCACGATGGCCGAGGCCCCGCTCGCCGAGGAGCGCAGCGTCGACGACCAGGTGGTGTGGACGGACGACAGGACCGTCGTGTACTCGCTGCCCGGGGACTTCGGCGCGGACCTCTACTCCCTGCCCGCCGACGGCAGCGGGGCCCCGGCCCGGCTGATGACCTCGGCCCTCGCCCCCGCCTTCCTCGGCTGACACCGGGAAGAGGGGGCGGGGCAGGGGGCACGCACAGGGGCTGGCACAGGGGTTGGAACAGGGCGTTCGGGACCTCGGAGAAGGACCGTTACGCCGGGATGAGCGTCTTGCGGCGCCGCTTGCGCTGCGCCGCGGCCGACAGCCGCAGCTCGATGACCGACCGCACGGCCGGCCACTCCTCGTCGAGGATCGAGTAGAAGGCCGTACTGCGCACGGCGCCGTCCAGGCCCCGGGAATGGGCCCGGCGGACCCCTTCGCTGGTGAACCCGAGCCGTTCCATCGCGGCGCGCGAGCGTCCGTTGCGGGCGTCCGCGCGCAGCGAGATCCGCCGGACCCCCCAGGTCTCGAAGGCATGGCGGAGCAGGAGCAGCTTCGCCTCGGTGTTGATGCCGGTGCCCTGGGCCTGCGGAGACAGCCAGGTATTGCCGATCTCGGCGGCATCGGGGATCGCCGTGGCCGGATCGCCGAACGGGACCCCCGGCACGGCGGGCCACACCAGCGGCCCCTGCCAGTAGTCGAGTTCCAGGAACCGGGTCGAACCGACCACCCGATCGTCGGTGGCTCTGACCACCGCGAAGGGGAGCGATCGACCCGCCGCCTGATCGGCGAGGGCACGGTCGATGTACTCGTGTGACGCCTGCAACCCGTGGGGCACGGGAGTGAAGGCGTAAGTCGTACGATCCTCGGCCCCGGCCATGGCCAAGGCCTCGGTGTGGTGGGGGGCGAGGGGCTCAAGCCGCACGGAGCGGCCGGCGAGGAGTACGGGTACGGGCACGGAGCCTTCGGTCCTTCTGGGCGGTGGGGTGGTTGCACAGTCTGCGTCCCTGACGTCGCCCCCCGTGCAAAACACGGGTGAAAGGCAACGGGCTGTCAGGTGAACGCGAGTGGCTCAATGTAGCCCCTTAGGGTCCTTCCATGAACCCCCAAATTGGCAATGGCGTGACACTCTTTTTCGAGGACTTGGGTCCCCGCGACGGAGCCCCCGTAATCCTGATCCACGGACATCCGTTCAACCACTCGATGTGGTCCCCCCAGACGGCCGCACTGACCACGGCCGGTTACCGGGTGATCACCCCTGACCTGCGGGGATACGGGAAAAGTCCGGTACTGCCGGGCAAAACGCTGCTCGCCGACTTCGCCGATGATCTGGCCGCTCTGCTCGACCGTCTGGACGTCGAACAAGCGGTCGTCGGCGGTGTGTCCATGGGTGCCCAGATCGCCATGGAGTTCCGGTTGCGCCACCCGGGCCGGGTACGGGCCCTCGTCCTCTCCGACACCTCCGCCGCACCGGAATCGGAAGAGGGCAAAACCTTCCGCCGGAACCTCGCCGAGCGCCTTCTCGCGGAGGGAATGAAGCCCTATGCCGACGAGGTCATCGACAAGATGCTCGCGCCCTACAACGTGACCGGGATGCCGCAGGCCGCGGCCGAGGTCATCGGGATGATGTGCGCCACCGACCCCGAGGGTGCGGCCGCCGCGCTGCGCGGGCGGGCCGAGCGGCCCGACTACGCCCCGGTGCTCGCGGCGCTGCCGGCCGAGGTGCCCTGCCTGATCGTGGTCGGCCGGGACGACGTCTACACCCCGGTCGCCGAGGCCGAGTCCCTGCACGCCCTGGCCCCGCACTCGGTGCTCGCCGTGGTGGAACGGGCCGGGCATCTGCCGGGCGTGGAGCAGCCGGAGGCCTTCAACCGGGCGCTGCTGGAGTTCCTCGCGGGAATCTGACCCGAAAGCCCCGCCGGGCCCCGGACGGGCGGACGACCGCCCGGGCCGGGGCTTTCGGCTGTCCGACGGGTGACGAACGGGACTCCCGGAGAGTGCCGAACGGGGCTACCGCGCGCCCGGCGGGCGGTGTCAGTCTGTCTGCAGGGTGGTGCGCAGCCGGTAGCGGTCCCCGCTGTACTCCACCGTGGACAGCAGCAGTGGCCGCTGCTGCTTGGTGTACACCGTCTGGTCGAGTACGAGTACGGGCGCGCCCTCGGCGATGCCCAGGTGGCCGGCGAGCTCCCCGTCGGCGTTGCGCGCCTCGATGGTCGCCTCGGCGCGGTCGGGTTCGACGCCCCAGCGGCGCAGTTCCTCGAAGAGGGAGGTCTCGCGGAAGTCGGTACGGGCCAGGTCCGGCGCGAGTTCGGCGACGACCAGGGTCCGGTCGACGGCGATCCGGACGTCGTTGAGCAGCCGGACCCGCTCCAGGCGCAGCAGCGGGGTGCCGGCGGGCACGTCGAGGCGGTCGGCGTCGTCCAGGGACGCGGTGACGGTGTCGTGGCGCAGCACCACCGAGCTGGCGCGCATGTGCTTGCGCCGGGCGGTGGCGGTGAAGGACTCCAGGTCCTTGGGCCACTCGCGGGCGGGCGCGGGTGCCACCGGCGCCGCGACGAACCAGCCGCGCCCGTGGGAGGCGGTGACCAGGCCCTGTTCGACGAGGCGGGCGAGCGCGCGGCGCAGGGTGACGCGGGAGACGTCCAGCCGGGTGCACAGTTCGCGCTCGGGCGGCAGCTTGCTGCCCTCGGTCAGGCCGCGGCGGGCGATCTCCTCGCGGATGCGGTCCGCGGCCTGGGCCCACAGGGGGTCCGCGGCGCGGGCGCCGGAGGAGGCGGCGGCGAGGGCAGCGTCGTCGGTCATGGGGTGAAGCATACCTCTTGCTACCACTTCGGCTGGCGTCAGTCCCAGGGGAGTCGGGACCTAAGCCCTCGTCTTGATGTTTTCCGTAAGACCACAAGAGACCACCGTTGACCAATCCAAAACCACTGGCTACCTTCGAGTCGTCCCCACCACCCCGCTCGACGAGGAGCACCAGATGAGTACGGCCACAGTCCCGGCCACGGCGCCGGCCGCCGGCAAGAAGCCGGGCCGGATCATGCCGGTCCTGCAGCGCATCGGCCGCAGCCTGATGCTGCCCGTGGCCACGCTGCCGGCCGCGGCCCTGCTGACCCGCCTCGGCGGCGCCGACCTGCTGGGCCGCGAGAACTTCCCGGTGATCATCCAGAAGCTCGCGATGGTCCTGGCGGCGGCCGGTGACACCGTCTTCGCCAACCTGCCGCTGCTCTTCGCGGTCGGCGTGGCCATCGGCTTCGCCAAGAAGTCGGACGGCTCCACCGCACTCGCGGCCGTGGTCGGCTACCTGGTCTTCAAGGCCGTACTCGCCAGCCCCGCCTTCCCCAAGGGCGTGGACGGCGAGCCCCTCGACGCCAAGGTCCTCGGCGGCATCGTGATGGGCATCGTCGCGGCCCTCCTCTACCAGCGGTTCAGCCGCACCAAGCTGCCCGAGTGGCTCGGCTTCTTCGGCGGCCGCCGCCTCGTCCCCATCCTGAGCGCCTTCGCGGGCGTCGGCATGGGCGTGGTCTTCGGAGTGGTCTGGCCCACCGTCGGCGGCTGGTTCTTCCACTTCGGTGAGTGGCTGGTCGGCACCGGCGCCTGGGGCGCGGGCCTCTTCGGCCTCGTCGTCCGGGCCCTCATCCCGATCGGGATGCACCACTTCTTCTCGGTCTTCCCCTGGTTCGAGGCCGGCTCCTTCGTCAACCCGACCACCGGCACCGAGGTGCACGGGGACATCGCCCGCTTCCTCGCCGGCGACCCCACCGCGGGCCAGTTCATGACCGGCGGCTTCCCGATCTACATGTTCGCGCTGCCGGCCGCCGCCATGGCCATCGCGCACACCGCCCGGCCCGAGAACCGGACCATGGTCAAGGGCATGATGATCTCCGTCGCCCTGACCTCCTTCGTCACCGGCGTGACCGAGCCCATCGAATTCGCCTTCATGTTCGTGGCCCCGCTGCTCTACGCGATTCACGCCTTCCTCTTCGGCGTCTCGATGGCCGTCTGCTATGCCCTCGGCATCCGCGACGGCTTCGGCTTCTCCTCCGGTGCCATCGACTACATCGTGAACTACGGCATCGCCACCAAGCCCTGGATGCTCATCCCGATCGGCCTGGCCTTCGCCGCCATCTACTACGTGCTCTTCCGCTGGGCGATCGTGAAGTTCGACCTCCCGACACCGGGCCGCGAACGCGACGAGGAAGGCAAGCCGCTCACCAAGGCCGACGCCTCCTGAGCCGGCGGCCGGCGGCCCCCGCCGACCGGCCCCGCCCCGCCCGACCGTTCCGCCCGACCCCTCCGCACGATCGCCCGCCCCCGCCCGCCCGACCCGGCGGGGGCCCGCGACCCCCAGACTTCGCTAAGGACCCCCACCATGTCCGGATCCCGCATCACGTTCCTCGAAGGCCAGGCCGACCAGGGCGCCGCCCTCGCCCGGATCGCCGACCGCGTCCGCACCCAGCTCGCCTCCCCGGAACTCGCCGGACTGCGCGCCGCCGAGCGTCCCCTGTTCACCGGCATCGGAGCCTCGTACGCCGCCCTCGCCGTCCCCGTGCAGCAGCTCCGCGACGCCGGGATCGTCACCCAGCGCGTGCTGTCCAGCGAGATCGAGACCGGCACCGCCGGCTTCGACACCGACTGCCTGATCGCCGTCTCCCAGGGCGGCCGCAGCTCCGAGACCATCGCCGCCTTCGAGTGCGCCGCCCCCGGCATCACGAAGACGGCCCTGCTCAACGTCGTCCCGTCCCCGCTCGGCGACCTCGCCGACCTCACCGTGGACCTCGGCAACGAGCCCGACTCGTACGCCTCGACCATCGGCTACACCGGCACGATCGTCGCCCTCGACCTGATCGCCGGGGCCGTCGCGGGCCGCGCGGGCGACCCGTGGGGAGAGATCGCCGAGCAGACCACCGCGATCCACGCGCAGGCCACCGAGATCGTGGCGGGCCTGCGGGAGCGCGGCGCCCGCTGCATCGCCTCCGACGGCGTGGCCGCCGGGGCCTCCCGCGCCTCCGCCGAGGAGGGCGCGCTGCTGCTCCGCGAGGTGGTGCGGATGACCGCGGCCCACTCCGCGACCCGCAACTACCTGCACGGCGAGATGGAGTCGGCGGGCAACACCCTCCACCTCGTCTACGGCGACGGCCGCGAGATCGAGCTGGCCCGCTCGCTGGCGGGCGCCGGCCACCTCACGCTGCTGATGACCACGGCCGAGGTGGAGCCCGCGGACAGCCTGTCGGTCGTCCGCCTGCCCGCGGTCGCGGACGCGGTCCGCGTCGTCCTGGAGACGGTGGTCCTCCAGGAACTGGTGGCTCAGCTCAGCGCCGAGCGGAACGTCCCGATCGAGTCCTTCGTCTTCGCCAACGACGACACCAAGCAGGGCGGCCTCGACATGTCCGACTTCGAGGTAGCGGCCTTCACCCAGGCCTGAGCCCCGGCAGACCGCCCCCACGACCCGCGGACCCTCCGGATCCCGCGGGTCGTGGCATGTGTGCGCCGACCCTCGGAGCCCCACCGCTCCCCGGCCCGGGACGCGCGCGTGCGGCCTGGGATCATGCACGGATGGATCCCTTGTCGACGGACCTTGTCCGCCTCGCCGCCACCGGTAGGTTCGGAGACTTCTTCGTCGGTGCCCGGCTGTCCGATCTCATCGTGGCGAAGGGGGAGCCCGAGTGGTCGGGGCGCATCCAGGAGGAGCGGCGCTGGCCGCACTGGTTCTGCTACGGCGGTCTGGAGATCGTCTTCTGCCGGTGCCGGCTGCTCGACCGGATGTTCGTACCCGTTTGGCGTGACGGGCTGGAGATCCCGGGGGCCGGCCGCGAACGGGGATACAGCGTCTCGACACCGGTCACCGAGTCGCGGTTCACCGCGGTCCTCGAGGCCGCCGGAATCGCCTGGCGCACGCAGTGGTCGCCGACCCTGCCGGACCAGCGCACGCTCCTGACCGACCCGGATCCCGGCATCGTCGCCGACTTCGTCTTCGTCGCGCCCGACGGCGAGGATCCGGGCACGGCCGACTGGCCGCTGGAGAAGGCGGGTACGTACGGACTGAACCACGGCGCCTGCCCGGAGACGGACCCGAGTCTGCCTGACGACGGCTACGGAGCCTGAGGTGGACGGCGTACTGCGGGAGCTGCGCTCCGTCGGGCCCTTCTTCACCGTGGCCTGTGGGGAGGAGCCGCCCGGGCCGGGCTTTCGGCCGCTCGGGGAGCTCTACGGGGAGCGGCTCGGGCCCTACGTCGCCGAAGTCGGGCGGCGCATCGGCAGCGGGCCGGGGCGGGTGGCGGCTTCGACCGCGCAGTTCGGGATCGTCTCGCGGCTCTGGTCGCTCGGGCTCGGCTGCGCCGTGCTCGCCGGGCGGGTCCCGGACCTCGGCCCCGGCAGCCTGTGGTGGCGGCTGCCCGGCGCGGGGTCGCTGGAGCTGTGGCTGCCCGAGCCCGCCGAACTCCCCGGGGAAACCCCGGCGGGGGCCCTCGCGGACACCGTCCTCGGCAACCTCGCGGTGCTCGACACGGCGCTGCGCGAGCAGTTCGGAGTCTCACCGCTGGTGCTGCGCGGCAACGCCGCCTCCGGGCTGGTCGGCGCCGTCCGGGTGCTCACGGACCGGGTGCCGGGGGAGGCGGCGGCCGAGCTCGCCGCGGGGCTGCTCGCCGACGGCGGCCCGCTCGGCGGGACCGGAACCTATCTCCACGAACCCGGCCTCGGGGTGGCCTTCACGCGCCGCAGCTGCTGCCTGTACTACAAGGTGCCCGGCGGCGGACTCTGCGGGGACTGCGTCCTGCGGACCCGGTAACGGAGCCCGGGGCCGTTCGGAGCAACTGAGCGTGTGGCGCACGGCGAACCGCCCGCCGGCGCTTCTACGTTCCCTGCCATGAAGCACGAACACACCGCCTCCGAAGCCCCCGCCCCCGCCCCCGCCCGCGGGGTCTCCCGCCGCACCGCCCTGACCGGCTTCGCCGCCGCCGGGGCCGGAGCCCTCGCCGTCGGAGCGGGTGCGGGCCCCGCGTCGGCCGCACCGGCGCCCGCCACGACGGCACCCCGGGCCGCCGCCGCCCCCGACCCCTCGCCGGGCGCGATGAAGCTCTTCGCCGACCCGGGATTCAACTTCGCCGGACTCTTCGCCCTGGGCGCCGCCGGCATGCGGGCCTCCGAGGTCGGCGAGGTCCTCACCGCCGTCAACACGATCAACGCCGCCGGACTGTCCGAGCAGACCTTCACCGACACCTTCCGCGGCTGGGGCGACCGTCTCGCCGCGCCCCCGGCCGCCGTCCGGCACGGCAGCGAAACCCCCTCGCAGACCCGCAGGTTCCGCTCGCTGCGGGCGTCCCAGTACTACGCCCAGGCCCTGTTCTACGTACTGGGCACCGACCGCCCCGGCGACGAGCAGGAGGTCTACCTCCAGGGGCGCCGAGCCTGGGACACCTTCACGCAGCTCTGCTCCCCGGCCGCCGTCCGCGCGAAGGTCCCGTACGGCAACACCCGGCTGCCGGTCTGGTTCTTCCGCCCCGAAGGGCACCGACCGTCCGAACCCCGGCCGACCGTCATCCTGACCAACGGCAGCGACGGCCAGAACGTCGACATGTGGACCTACGGGGTGTCCGCGGCGCTGGACCGGGGCTGGAACGCCCTCGTCTACGACGGTCCGGGCCAGGGCGAACTCCTCTTCGTCCAGGAGCTGTCCTTCACGCCCCGCTGGGAGAAGGTGGTCGGCCCGCTGATCGACTGGCTGGAGCAGCGCGAGGACGTGGACCGCACGCGCATCGCGCTCACGGGCCTCAGCATGGGCGGCAACCTCGTCGCCCGCGCCGCCGCCCTCGAACCCCGTATCGCGGCCCTCGTCTGCCAGCCCGGCTGCGTCAGCCCGTGGCTCGGCTTCGACAAGGAACTCCGCGACGTGGTCACCGCCGACAAGGCGGAGACCAACCGGGTGTGGAACGAGGAGGTGGTACCCGAGCTCACCCCGCAGCTCGCCTACACGGTGAAGAAGCGGTTCGAGATCTTCTCCAAGGAGGCGCTGCGGGCGGCCCGCGCCGGGCGGATCTTCACCGACCTGTGGACCCCGGCCCAGCGGGCCATCAGCCTCGACGTCACCGCCGTCGTCCCGCGGATCAAGGCCCCGACGCTCGTCCTGGACTACGACTTCGAGCAGTTCTACCCCGGCCAGCCCCAGCGGATGTACGACCTGCTCCGCTCGCGGCGCGAGTACGTGAAACTGACGGAGGCCACCGGGGCGCAGTTGCACTGCTCCCCGATGGCCCCGCAACAGCACTGCGACCTCGTCTTCGACTGGCTGGCCGACGTCCTGCACCGCTGACCGGGCGGCAGCGGACAGGAGCCGGCCGGCCGGCTAGAAGGTCAGGTTCCAGGCGTCGATCTTGCCGGTGTCCGCGTTGGCGTTGTCGTTCACCCGCAGCGTCCAGACACCGCCCGCGACCTCGCTGGAGGCGTTGACGGTGAAGGTCTGGATGATGTTGTCCGTGCTGCCGCCGGCCCGGTTGCTCAGGACGTAGACGGAGCCGTCCGGAGCCACGAGGTCGACCTTGAGGTCACCGATGTAGGTGTGCTTGATGTCCACGCCCACCTTGAGGGTGGCCGGCGCGTTGCCGGTCACCCCGCTGACGGTGAGGGTGCTGTTCACGGTCGCGTTGTCGGTGATCGCGACGTCCGTGAGGTTCTCGAAGTACTTCCCGGCAGGCGGGGTCGAGCCGCCGACCGCCTTCAGCGCGTCGACCTGGCCCTCGCCGAAGAACCCGTTGTTGGCCGTGGTCCCCTTGCAGCGGGTGTCCGACGGGCAGGCGGTGTCGTTGGCCTGGGTGGCCAGCGCGGTGCGGATCTGCGCCGGGGTGAAGGTCGGGTTGGCACTGGCGATGAGCGCCGCGACGCCCACGACGTGCGGGGTGGCCATCGAGGTACCGCTCTTGGTGCTGTAACCGCCGCCCGGAGCCGTGGAGTAGACGTTGCTGCCCGGCGCCGCGACGTCGATGACGCCCTGGCCGAAGTTGGAGAACGAGGCCTTGGTGGTTCCGGTGCCGTTGGCGGCGACCGTGACCACGCCCGGGAGCTCGGTGGGGATGTCGAGGCAGGCGTTGGTGATGGTCCGGGTGGTCGGCGTCGAGTCGTTGGGGCTCGCCGAGTCCGTGGTCTTGTTGGCGAGGTCGTAGTCCTCGTTGCCCGCCGCGGCGACCTGGAGCGAGCCCTTGCTCTCCGCGTACTCCTGGGCGCGCTTGACGCCCTCGATGATCGCGGCCTGGTCGATGTTGTCCGGGCAGTTGAACTGCCACGGGTCCGTGTAATAGCTGTTGTTGGTGACCTTGAACCCGTGGTCACCGGACCACACGAAGGCGCAGATGGTGTTCTCGGCGAAGAACAGCGAGGTGCCCGGCTCGGCCACGCGGACCGAGGAGATCTTCACGCCGGGGGCCACGCCGACGACGCCCTTGCCGTTCTTGGCGGCGGCCACGGAGCCGGCCACGTGCGTGCCGTGGGTGTCCACGTCGCGCCAGGCGCCGACCCGGGTGTCCGCCTTGCCGTAGGCGCAGGAGGCGGAGTCCGCGGCGTTGAAGTTCGGCGCCAGGTCCTGGTGCTGGTCGTCGACGCCGGTGTCCAGGATGCCGACCTTGACGGAGGCCGATCCGGTGGTCACGGCCCAGGCCTGGTCGGCCTTGATCTGGCTCATGTCGGCGCGCACGGGCTCGCCCGCGGGGGTCGTCGACTGGGACGGGTTGGCGGGCAGCGCCGGGTTGTAGGCGTCGGCCGGCACGTCCGAGGTGCGCGTCGCGCCGACCTTCTGGACCCCGCTGACCCCGCGCAGGGTGGCGGCGAAGGTCGAGGAGGTCGAGTGGGCGACGATCACGCCGATCTGGTCGTAGTACGAGAAGACCGTGCCGCCGTTCGCCGTGACGGCGGAACGGACCGCCGAGCTGTCACCGGCAGCGGTGATCACCACGTAGGCGCGGGTGCCGGCAGCCCAGGTCGCACTCTGGGAAGTCGGCGCCGGGGCCTGGCCCTTGGCCTTGGCGGGGGCGGAGGTGCCGGGAATCCCGGCCGGGGATACGGGCGCCGTGCCGGCGAGCGCGGCCGGTGCCCCGAAGGCCAGGGCCGCCAGGGCGGCCGCCAGTACGAGGGTGCGTCGAGGTCGGCTGGATATGTGGGGTATCAATGCGTCCTCCGAAGACGGCCCTGCGGTGCGGGTGGCACCTACCGGGCCGTACGAAACGAGTGGTGGACGCAAGATGTCAGAACCGTGCCCCGATATGGAAGTACCTTTTACAGCTAGACCGTTCATCCGATCTTGGCTGGAAAATGACTCCCGTACGAGGTGTCGGGTCCGGCCGGGCTGGGCACCGTGGGGGCGAGCCCTGCCCGGCCGGTCCGCGGGCGGCCCCGTCAGACGGGGATGCCGTCCTTGGTGCCGCCCGGCTGTGAGGGTACGGCCGCGGCCTGCTCGTACGCCTCGTCGGTGAGCGTGGTTTCGTCGAACGGCAGCCGTCCCGCCAGGACTTCGGTGGCCCGGTCCCGGTCGAACTCCTTGGTCCAGGTGCCGATCAGCACGGTCGCGATCGCGTTGCCCGCGAAGTTGGTCAGCGCCCGCGCCTCGCTCATGAACCGGTCGATGCCCACGATCAGGCCGACGCCGTCGACCAGTTCAGGCCGGTGCGACTGGAGCCCTCCGGCGAGCGTGGCCAGGCCGGCGCCCGTCACCCCGGCCGCGCCCTTCGAGGCCACGATCATGAACAGCAGCAGGGAGATCTGCTCGCCGAGGGCCAGGGGCTTGCCCATCGCCTCCGCGACGAAGAGCGAGGACATCGTCAGATAGATCGCGGTGCCGTCCAGGTTGAAGGAGTAGCCCGTCGGGACCGTGATGCCGACCACCGGCCGCGAGACGCCCACGTGTTCCATCTTCGCGATCAGCCGCGGCAGCGCCGACTCCGAGGAGGAGGTGGACAGGATCAGCAGGAACTCCCGGCCCAGGTAGCGCAGCAGGGCGAAGACGCTGATCCCCGTACACAGCCGCAGCAGCGTGCCGAGGACCACGAAGACGAAGAGCAGACAGGTCGTGTAGAAGCCGATCATGATGACCGCGAGGGACTTCAGCGCGTCCATTCCGGTCGCCCCGACCACCGCGGCGATCGCGCCGAACGCGCCCACCGGCGCCGCCCACATGATCATCGCGAGCACCCGGAACACCAGCTTCTGCACGTGCCCGATGCCGCGCAGCACCGGCTCGCCCGCCGCGCCCATGGCCTGCAGCGCGAACCCGCAGAGCAGCGCCACCAGCAGGGTCTGCAGCACCTCGCCCCCGGTGAAGGCCGACACCAGCGTGGTCGGGATGATCCCCAGCAGGAACTCCGGCGTGCTCTCGGCGCCGCCGGCCTTGGCCTGTGCCTCGCCCGCGTGCCGGGCCGCCTCGGTCAGGTGCAGCCCGCTGCCCGGCTCCAGCAGATTGCCCACCACCAGCCCGATGGCCAGCGCCACCGTGGACATCACCATGAAGTAGCCGAGCGCCAGCCCGCCCACCGCGCCGACCTTGGCGGCCTTGCGCACCGATCCGATGCCCAGCACGATCGTGCAGAAGATGACCGGAGAGATCATCATCTTGATGAGGTTGACGAAACCGGTGCCCAGCGGCTTGAGCTCCACGGCCGCGCCGGGCGCGGCGAACCCGACGGCGATGCCGAGCAGCACCGCACCGATCACCGCGATGTACAGATAATGCGTCTTGTCGCGCCTGGCGGCCACGATGCCTCCCGGTAGTGCACTTCGCCTCCCCGATGGCGAAGGCGTCCCGGGAGGACCATCGCCCGCCGCTGTGACCCCGGTCACCCTTGCGTTCATAGAGTTCACGCCCGGGTGCACACTGAGCGCCATGTTCCGCTTCCCCCGGCCGCCGCGCAGCCTCGCCGGTCAGCTCTTCGCCATGCAGGTGGTGCTGGTCGCCGCGGTCGTCGCCGGTTGCGCCGTCTTCGCGTACGCGACCGCCCGCGACCAGGCCGAGGAGGCCGCCCGGAGCCAGGCCGGAGCGGTGGCCCGCGCGGTCGCGGACTCCCCGTCGGTACGGGAGGCGGCCCGGGGGAACGGCCACGAGGCCCTACAGCCCTACGCGGAGCGGGTCCGCATCGACGCGGGCGTGGACTTTGTGACGATCATGGCTCCGGACGGACGGCGCTGGACCCACCCCGACCCGATGCGCATCGGCGAACCCTTCCTCGGCAACACCGCCCCCGCCCTGCGCGGCGAGACCTTCAGCGAGACCTACACCGGCACCCTCGGCCCCTCCCTCCGCGTGGTCACCCCGATCACCGACGACGGCCGGGTCATCGGCATGGTCGCCGCCGGGATCACCGTGCGCTCGGTCAGTGCCCGCCTCGCCGCGCGGCTCTCCGCCCTCGCCTGGGTGGCCGGCGGGGCCCTCGCCCTCGGCGGAGCGGGCACCTACGTCGTCAACGCCCGGCTGCGCCGCCACACCCACGGGATGAACGCGGCCGAGCTGAGCCGGATGTACGACTACCACCAGGCGGCCCTGCACGGGGTCCGCGAAGGACTGCTCATGCTCGACGGCCGGCGCCGGATCACCCTCGTCAACGACGCGGGCCGCGAACTCCTCGGCCTGCACGGGGAGGTCAAGGGGACCGCGGCCGCCGACCTCGGCCTGCCCGCCCCCCTCACCGGGGCCCTGCTCTCCGACCGCCCCCGGGTGGACGAGGTCCACCTGACGGTGGACCGCGTGCTCGTGCTCAACAGCGCGCCCGTCGCGGGCGGCGGCCGCCGGGGCACCGTGATCACCCTGCGCGACCACACCGAACTGCTTTCGCTGACCGGAGAGTTGGACCAGGAACGCGGATTCACCCGGGCGCTGCGCGCACAGGCCCACGAGGCGGCCAACCGGCTGCACACCGTGGTCTCCCTCATCGAACTCGGCCGCAGCCGGGAAGCGGTGGACTTCGCCACCGCCGAACTGTCCCTGGCCCAGGCCCTGACCGACGAGGTGATCGCCGCCGTCGGCGAGCCGGTGCTCGTCGCCCTGCTGCTCGGCAAGGCCGCGCAGGCCCACGAACGGGGCGTCGAGCTGGTCGTCACCCCCGACAGCGGAGTCATCGGCGCCGGGCCCGGCGGCCCGCCCGCGCGGGACCTCGTCACCGTGCTCGGAAACCTCGTCGACAACGCCGTCGACGCCCTGACCGGTGTGCCCGGCGGGCGGATCTCCGTCACCATCCGCCCCGACGGCCCGGACGGGCCCCACGGGCGCGGGGTGCTGATCGGCGTGGCCGACAACGGCCCCGGACTCCCCGAGGGAGCGGACGTGTTCCGGCGCGGCTGGTCGGGCAAGGGTGAGGGGCGGGGCCTGGGCCTCGCCCTGGTGCGGCAGGTGGCCGACCGGCACGGCGGCAGCGCAGACGCCGGCCGACTGCCGGACGGAGGCGCGCGGTTCACCGTACGACTGCCGGCGCGCAGGGAGCCGCGCGGGGAAGGGGACGCATGAGCACGTCCGAGGTGCGGGTCCTGGTCGTCGAGGACGATCCGGTGGCCGCCGACGCGCACGCGCTCTACGTCGGGCGGGTGCCCGGCTTCACCGCCGTCGGGGCCGTCCACTCCCTCGCGGAGGCGACCCGGGTCCTGGAACGGACCCGGATCGACCTGCTGCTGCTCGACCTGACCCTGCCCGACGGGCACGGCCTGCGCTTCGCGCGCCGCCTGCGCGCCGCGGGCCACCCCGCCGACGTGATCGTGGTGACCTCGGCGCGGGACCTGGGGGTCGTCCGGGAGAGCGTCTCCCTCGGGGTGGTGCAGTACGTACTGAAGCCCTTCGCCTTCCCCACCCTGCGCGAACGGCTCCTGCGCTACGCCGAGTTCCGCGCGTCGGCGGCGGGCGAGGCGGCCGGCCAGGACGATGTGGACCGCGCGATGGCGGCCCTGCGCTCACCCCGGCCGGCCGAACTCCCCAAGGGCATCGGCGGGCCGACCCTGGACCGGGTCGCCGCGCTGCTGCGGGCGGCCCCCGAGGGGCTGACCGCGGGCGGGACGGCCGAGGCGGCCGGGATCTCCCGGATCACCGCCCGCCGGTACCTGGAACACCTGGTGGACACCGGCCGCGCGGACCGCACCCCCCGGTACGGCCAGGTCGGCCGCCCCGAACTGCACTACCGCTGGCTGGCGGCGGCCCCGGCCGGGGCGAGCACCGGCTCGGTGTCGAAGGTGTAGAACTTCCGGTGGTCCAGCATGTCGGCCGGGGTCACGTCGTTCCACGGCCGCATGGTGTCGTTGAGGTCCACGACGTTCGGGGTGCCGGCGGCCGGCAGGTAGGCCGACTGCGGGTGCAGCGCCTGCCAGTCGGCCCACAGCTTGTCGATGAAGGCGTGGTGCATCCAGAACACCGGGTCGTTGGGGGAGACCCCGGTGGCCATCTGGCCGCCCACCCACACGTGCACCCGGTTGTGCAGGTTGGCCCCGCGCCAGCCCTCCAGGGCGTTGCGGAAACCGCCGGAGGAGCTGTTCCAGGGAGCCGCGTCGTACACCGGCATCGCGAGGACGGCGTCCACCTCGGCCCGGGTCGGCAGCTGGGCCACCCCGGTGCCGAGCGCGCGCCGCAGGTAGGAGCGCCCGTCGACCCGTACGGCTATCTCCCACTTGCCCGCCGCGTACGCGAACGCTCCGTCGAGCACCTGCCCGTCCCGGGCCCGCCCGGTGCCGCCGAGGAAGTCGGCGGCCCAGAGGGAGGAGCGGGCGGTCCGGTCGGCCGTCCAGTCCCAGTAGGGCAGGGCCACCGACGGATCAACCGCCTGCAGCGCCGCCTCGAACTCCAGCAGGAACCGCCGGTGCCAGGGCAGGAAGGAGGGGGAGCGGTGGCCGACCCGGTCACCCGAGTCGGTGTCGCTCATGATGAAGCCGTTGTGCGTGGTGACGAAGCGGTCGTAGCGGCCGGTGCGCTTCAGCTCCAGGAGCGCGGCGACGAACGCCCGCTTCTCCTCGGGGGTGAGCGCGGCCTGGTTCTTGCGGATGGTCATCACATGCCGCCCATCGGGAGGAGGACGGCGCCCTGGAGATCGCGCACGGCGGCGCGGGCGAGCGGGAGCGGGCCGGAGAAGGTCTCGTAGTGGTTGACCACGCTGATCCAGCTGCCGTCGGCGTTCCGCATCACGTGGAGTTCGCGGCCGTCTATGAGGACGGTCGGCAGACCGGGGGACTGGTGGCCCCCGTGGTGGCCGCCGTGGTCGTCCCCGCCGCCCGCGGCGGGGACTATCCGTATCCGGCGGCCCTGGTAGACCTCGTCGACGGTGCCCGCGGGGGTGGCGGGGACAGCGGTACGGGATCCGGTGACGGCGGCGTGCGCGGTGGCGCCTGCGAGGCCGAGGGCGGTGAGTGCGCCGGCAGTGGCGCCCAAGGCCTGTCGGCGGGTGATCTTGTTCATGGCCGAAGAGGTATCAGGGCGCCGAGAACAGAGGACTGCTATCCGGACATGCGCGGATAAGTTGCCGGTCGAACTAGTTGGATGATCTTCCCGTCCGCACCGGCTCCAGCGGTCCGGACGGGAAGACCTATGCAAAAAAGCTTAATGGACAGGAAATCCTGCGGTCACACGGGGTGGCTATGGAAGGGATCACACCGAGGAGTCGGCCGGAAGCCGCAGTGAGAACCGCCCTCCGGGGCCCGGTCCGGCGTTCAGCGTCCCCCCGTGCGCCGCTGCGATGTCCCGCGCGATGGCCAGCCCGAGACCGGTCCCGCCCGCGTCCCGGCTGCGCGAGGCGTCGAGCCGGGTGAAGCGGGTGAAGATCCGCTCCCGGTCCGCCCCGGGGACTCCGCCGCCGTCGTCGCGGACCTCCAGGACGACCTCGCCGGGTCCGGTGGTGACGGTCACCGTGACGGTCTCGCGGGCGTGCCGCTGGGCGTTGTCGAGCAGGTTGTCCAGCACCCGGGCCAACTGCCCGCGGTTCCCGCGGACCAGGGCAGGTGCCCCGGCGGTGCCCGCCTCGGCCGGCGCCGATACCGATGCCGACACCGGTACCCGCCCTTCGGGGCGCCGGGCCAGGGTGTCCCGTACGAGGTCGCCGAGGTCGAGGGTGGTCCGCTCGGGGGTCTGGCCCGCGTCGAGGCGGGCCAGCAACAGCAGGTCGTCCGCGAGCTGCTGTACGCGGATCACGTCGTCCAGCAGCTCTCCGCCGTGCAGGAGCCGCGGATGGGCGATCCCGACCTCCACGTGCGCGCGGAGCGCGGCGATGGGATTGCGCAGCTCGTGCGAGGCGTCGGCGACGAACCGGCGCTGACGGTCCATGGACTCCTCCAGCCGGTCCAGAGTGGAGTTCACCGTCCGGGAGAGCCGGGCGACCTCGTCGCGCGAGGCCGGCACCGGCACCCGGCGGCCCAGGTCCCGCTCGGTGATCTCCGCGACCTCGGTACGGATCGCCTCCACCGGACGCAGGGCCCGCCCGGTGGAGCGCCAGGTGACGGCGGCCACGAGGAGGACCAGCAGCGGGATGCCGGGGACCATGGAGCGCAGGATCAGGCCCTGGGTGTACCGGGCGGTCTCCAGACTGGTGGCGGCGTACACGGTGACCCCCGCACCGTCCGCGGTCTTCGCCCGGACGGCGACGAGCCGGAACGGGTGGGGGCGGGGATCGGGTCGCAGCGCCAGGTCCAGGCTGCGGGCGGCCGCGTCGTGGCCGTCGGCGGGCTCGAAGGAGGCCACGGGGCCGCGGCCGGCCAGGTTGTGGCTCGCGGCGAGGACCCGGCCGTCGTCGGTGACCACTTGGAGCAGGCTGTCCTCACCCTCGGGTACGGCGAGGCGGTCGACGAGCCGCCCCGAGCCGGTCACCCCGGCGACGGCCTCGGCGCGGGTCAGCGCGGTGCGCTCGGCGGAGCCGACCAGCCCGTGGCGGATCACCCCGAGCAGGCCCGCGCAGGCGGCGAGCAGTGCGACGGTGACGATGGCGACGGCCCCGAGCATGGTCCGCACGCGGACCGAGCCGAGCGGCAGCCGGAAGCGGGGGGAGCCGGAGGAGGCGCGGACGACTGAGTGGGGCCGCGGCCGGAGGCGCTTCACGGGGTGGCGGCGGGCTGCGGGACGAGCCGGTAGCCGATCCCGCGCGCGGTGTGCAGCAGCGGCTGCGCGGTGTCCCCGAAGGGGCCGTGGAGCTTGCGGCGCAGCGCGCTCACGTGCACCTCCACCACGTTCGGATCGCTGTCGGCGGGCAGGTCCCAGACCTCCTCCAGCAGGGCGCCCTTGGAGACCGCGACCCCCGGCCGCCGCGCGAGCGCCGCGAGGAGGTCGAACTCCTTGGCGGTGAGCGGGATCTCGGCACCGGCCCGGGTGCACCTCCTGGTCCCGGGCTCCAGTACGAGGTCGCCCGCCTCGACGACGGCCGGCCGGCCGGCGGCCCCGCGCCGCAGCAGGGCGCGCAGGCGGGCCTGGAGCACCAGGTAGGAGAAGGGCTTCGTGAGGTAGTCGTCGGCGCCGGTGTCGAGGCCCTCCGCCTCGTCGTACTCGCTGTCCCTGGCGGTGAGCATCAGGATCGGAGTCCAGAGACCGGCGGCCCGTACGGTCCGGCACACGCGGTGTCCGTCGAGGCCCGGCAGCATCACGTCGAGGATGATCGCGTCGTAGGCGTCGGTGAGCGCGAGCCGCAGACCCTCCTGCCCGTCGTGGGCCACGTCGACCCGGAGCCCCTCGGCCTCGAATCCGCGGCGCAGGACGGAGGTCAGGGAGACCTCGTCCTCGACGATCAATATGCTGCTCATTGTCCGGATCCTACCTATTGGTGTGGGGTCTCCTCAGCGGCGGGTGTGCTGCGACCAGTCGTAGTGGTCCTGTCCGAGGTTGTCGGAGCGGTCGCGGATCTCCTGCTCGGAGGGGCGGCCGGAGCTCCTGCCGTCGCCGCTGCCGCTGCCGTTTTCGGGGTCGTCGCCGTTGTCGTTGCGGCGGTCCTCCTCCTTCTGGTGGCGGGCCACCCCGCCCGTCTTCGCGCCGATGTCGATCGCGTGCCGGACCGGGCCGTCGCTGACCTCGATCTGCCACAGCGGCCCGCCCTCGGTGCCCTGGATGGACAGTTCGGAGACGAAGCCCGCGCCCGCCTTCGCCACGGCGGTGCGGACCGCGTCCTCGCGGTCCACGCTCGCGGCGGCCAGTTTGGCGAGCGGGATCTCCAGGTGCTGGCGGGCCCGTTCCGGCATCCGGTCGGCCCGGTTGCCCAGCAGCGCCCCGGTGGCCGCGTCCACGGTGAGGTTGTGCACGCGCGGCTCGGCGGTCACGACGTCGATCGCCCAGACCTCGGTGCCGTCCTGGGTCTCCAGTTCCACGTCCGTGATCCTGCCGCCGGGCACCGACTCCTCGGCGGTCGCCATGGCCTGGATGCGGGAGGTCTGCGGGCCGCCCTGTTCGGCCGGGCCCTGCTCCGGAGCCGCCGCGGGGGTGCCGGAGGGCTCGGGGGCCGGCGCCGAGGCCGCGGCCGGGGCCGCGCTGCCGGCGGCGCGGGCCTTGTCCACGCCGGCGTCGGAGCCCGAGCCGCCGCAGGCGGTGAGCGAGAGGGTGAGGGCCCCGGCCGCGAGGGTGGCGGCCAGCAGGTGGCGCCGGCGCGCGGCGGCCGGGGCCTTCCCGGCGGCCGTGGCCGTGGCGGTGACTGTCGTGGCGGCGGCGGCGGTGGCGGTCGTGCGGACGTGCATGGGGCCCTCCCGAGCGGCTGTCTCACCGGCTGGTGATGACTCCACTCTCGGGGGCCCTCCTGAACCCTCCCTGAAGCATCCTGAAGGCGACTTCAGGATGATCCGTCCGGGTTGATCCCGATATAGTCCCGCTATGGCTCTCCACGAGACGAAGGACCTGCGTGCCCGCGACGCCGAGACGGACGTGTTCGCGTCCACCCTCAGCGGCGAGATCCTCCCCAAGTACCGGATGCCCGAGGACCACTCGCCCTCCGAGGTGGTCTACGAGCTCCTCCACAACGAGCTGCTCCTCGACGGCAACGCCGCCCAGAACCTGGCCACCTTCTGCACCACGTGGTCGGACGACGGGGTCCACCGGCTGATGAACGAGTGCCTCGACAAGAACATGATCGACAAGGACGAGTACCCGCAGACGGCCGAGATCGAGGCCCGCTGCGTCAACATCCTGGCCGACCTGTGGAACGCCCCCGCCGGCACCACCGGCACCGGCTGTTCCACCACCGGCTCCAGCGAGGCCGCCATGCTCGGCGGCCTCGCCCTCAAGTGGCGCTGGCGCGAGCGCCGCCGCGCCGCCGGCCTGCCCACCGACCGGCCGAACCTGGTCTGCGGCCCCGTCCAGGTGTGCTGGGAGAAGTTCGCGCGGTATTTCGACGTGGAGCTCCGCCAGCTCCCCCTGCTGCCCGGAGCCACCGGACTGAGCCCCGAGCAGCTCGCCGCCAACGTCGACGAGAACACCATCGGCGTCGTCGCCATCCTCGGCGTCACCTACACCTGCGTCTACGAGCCCGTCGCCGAGATCGCCGCCGAACTCGACCGGATCCAGGCCGAGCACGGCTGGGACGTGCCGATCCACGTGGACGCCGCCAGCGGCGGCTTCGTGGCCCCCTTCCTCCACCCCGACGTGGTCTGGGACTTCCGGCTGCCGCGCGTGGCCTCGGTCAACACCTCCGGGCACAAGTACGGCCTCGCCCCGCTGGGCGTCGGCTGGATCGTCTGGCGCACCGCCGATCTGCTCCCGGCGGACCTCGTCTTCTCCGTGGACTACCTCGGCGGGGACATGCCCACCTTCGCCCTCAACTTCTCCCGGCCGGGCGGCGAGATCATCGCCCAGTACTACCTGTTCCTGCGCCTCGGCCGGGGCGGCTACCGCCGGGTCCAGCAGGCCTGCGCCGACACCGCCCAGTACCTGGCCCGGGAGATCGAGACCATCGGCCCCTTCACCCTGCTCTACGACGGCCAGGGCGCGCTGCCCGCCGTCTCCTACCGGCTCACCGACCCGGAGGGAGCCGGCTTCACCCTGTACGACCTCTCCGACCGGCTCCGGATGCGCGGCTGGCAGGTGCCCTCGTACCCGCTGCCGGCCGAGCGGGACGACACGGTGATCCAGCGGGTCCTGATCCGGCACGGGGTGACCCGCGACCAGATCGCCCTGCTCGTCTCCGACCTGCGCCTCGCCGTGGAACACCTGATCGCGCACCCGCAGCCCGTCCCCGCGGCGCCGCCCCGGTCCGGCTTCCACCACTGACCCGGGGTCAGGGGCGTCCGCCCGCACGAGCGGGCCCGGCGGGACGGGCGGCCCCGGCGCTCAGGGCGCCGGCCAGCGCATCCCCAGCTCCGTCAGCGCGGCCGTCCGCTCCGGGGTGAGGGACGCCGCGCGGGAGCGCTGGTTGGCGATCCAGGAGCCGAGGCGCAGGTCGCGGTCGCCGACCCGCTCCACGTGCGCGCGCGGCACCCGCAGGTGGCGCTCGCGGTCGTGGAACCGGCGGGCCGCCTCCAGATGGGCCGCCCACGCGTCCGAGTGGGCGACCCGGGGCCTCGGCCGGTCCGCGCCCTCGGCCGGGGTCACCCCGAGGGTGTGCTCCAGCAGCCAGCGCTGGGCCCAGGCGAGGCGCTCCCAGGACGCGCGCTGGCCGCGCAGCCACACGCCGAGGTCCTCGCCCTGCGCCACGGCCTCCCCGGGGCGCACCGGGAGCCCGCCGCCCGCGTCCAGGTGGACCCGGGTCAGGTGGAAGGCCCGCTGCCAGGAGATGTCCCAGGACGGACACCAGGAGGCGTCGAGAGCTTCCAGAGCCTCCCGGCGCTCCTCGGACAGGGCGCCGGGCCCCTCCCGGCGGGCCGCCGCCCGCTGGTTCTTGACCCAGACCCCGACCGGGGCGCCGCGCCAGGTGGCGTCCACGGGAGGCAGCAGGTGACCGTGCTCGGCGGCCCAGCCGCTCGCCGCCGCGAGCCCCTCCTCGAACGCCACGTCGAAGTGGCTCCACACCATGCCCAGTTCGTCGAGCTGCGCCACCCGCCGGTGGCCGAGCGCCCCGCGCCGGTACGTGCGCCGGGCATCGGCGATCCACTGGCCGAGCGGGAACCGGGCCAGCCCCGGCGGCCACGGAGCCCCGGCTCCCGATTCCTCCCTGGCGGCGGCGTCCGCCCGCGCGTCGGCCCGTACGTCCGTCTTCGCGTCGGCCCGTACGTCCGTCTTCGCGGGCACCTTGAACGCGAAGGGCACCTTGAGGTCCCCGGCGAGCCCGGCATAGATGCGGGCGGCCTCCACCCCGCGCCGCCAGTGCTCGTGCTCCGGGTGCAGGACGCGCAGCCGGACGAAGGCCGCCAGCAGAGCCGGGTCGCGGGGGGTGGAGAAGCTCAGCAGGGACTGCGCGCCGTCGCGCAGCCCGGGGCCGGCCACGGACTCCGCGCCGCCCGCAGCCGGGCGCCGGCTCGGGGCCTGGGGCTGCGCCAGGGACTCGACGAGCCGGGTGTCGTGGGCCCGTAGCGCCTCCAGCAGCCGTGCGAGGTCCCCGTACGCTCGTGAGGTCAGCATCGTCTCCGGGGACTCGCCGGGCCCCAGCAGCACCGGCACCACGAGGGAGGCGACCTTGCCCTCCCCGGGCCGGATGCGCAGCGCCCGGCCGACGGCCTGGACCAGGTCGGGCATGGAACCCCGTACGTCGGCCCAGAACACCGAGTCGCACTCCTTGGTGTCCACGCCCTCGCCCAGCACCCGCACACTGCCCAGGAAGGCCTTGTCCGCGACCCGGTCGTCCGCGAAGGCGGACAGCACCCTGCGCCGGTGCGCCGCCGTGTGCTGGCCGCAGAGCCAGTCCGCCCAGACGGTGCGCGGGTACACCGGACGCGGTGCCCAGCTCTTGGCGCGCAGCCGGGCGGCCACCGCCGGCAGCCCGGCCGCGAAGGCCTCGGCCTCCTTGGTCAGGTGGTGGAAGACGAGGGTGCGCCGGAACCCCTGCTTCACGGCCGCCGTCACCAGCGCCGTCTGGAGCGCCGCGAGCCGCACCCCGCGCACGGCGTCGGAGCGGCCGTCCGCCCCGAGCAGTACCGACGCCTGGAACTCCGGATCGCTGACGTCCACGCAGACCACCCGGTAGGGCGCGCAGATGCCCCGGTCGACGGCCTCCGAGAGGGTCAGGGTGTAGCAGCGCGCGCCGAACGGCCCGTCCGGATCGTCCTCCATGGAGGCCACGAGGTCGCCCCGGCCGCGCACCCCCTCCGGCTGGTCGGAACCCCCGGCGGCCTCGTCGCCCTCGGCGGACGCGGAACCCTCGCCGTCCTGCCAGACCCGCGGAGTTGCCGTCATGTACAGCCGGCGGACCGAAGGGATCCGGACGTTGTCGTGCACCACCGCCCAGGGCTTGCCGATGCGCCCCGAGGTCCGGTGCGCCTCGTCGACCACGATCAGGTCCCAGCCGGGCAGCCCCTCGCGGTGCGCGCCTTCGATGGTGCCCAGGCCGAGCGAGGCGTACGTGGCGTACACCGTGACCCGGTCGACGGGCGGGCCCGCCCAGCCGGCCAGTTCGGCCGGGTCGGTGGTGGTGGGCACCCCCGCGTCCTCGCCGCGCAGCGAACACACGGCGAAGGCACGGCCGGTGCGGCCGCCTTCGCGCCAGGCCGCCGCGGTCTGTACGAGGAGGTCCAGGGAGGGCACCAGCACCAGGACCCGGCCGGCCCGCAGTTCCTCGGCCGTGTGCACGGCCACCAGCGACTTGCCGGAGCCCGTTGCCATGATGACCTGCGTACGGAGCCCGGTCCGTGGGACCCTGCGCCCGGCGGGCAGTTCCAGCGCCCGCACCGCGGCGTCGACGGCCTCGCGCTGGTGCGGACGGAGCCTCTGCCTGCTGATGCGCCCCACCTCCCACCGTGATCTGCCGGTTTGCTTCCAGCTCCTATCTTGCCCCCATTTTGAATCATTGCGGGGAGATCGCGGAGACGGGGGTGCGGCGGAGCGTGGCGGAGCGCGACGCAGCGTGGCGGGAGGGCCCTGCACGCGGGGTGGCGGGGCCCCTCATGCGGGGTAGCGGGAGGCCCTACATCCGGGCCCCGAAGTTCTGCGTCCACCACGGACCGCCCGCGCCCGTGTGGATGCCCACGCCGATGTCCTTGAAGGAGCAGTTGAGGATGTTCTCGCGGTGGCCCTGGCTCTTCATCCAGGAATCCATGACCTGGGCCGCGGTCCGCTGGCCCCTCGCGATGTTCTCGCCGTAGGTGGACCAGCGGTACCCGGCGGCGGTGGTCCGCTTGCCCGGATCCGCGCCGTCCGGGTTGGTGTGCGAGAAGAAGTCCCGCCGCGCCATGTCGTCGGAGTGCCCCTGGGCAGCCGTACGCAGCTGCGCGTCCTCCTTGAGCGGCCCGCAGCCGGCCTTCGCGCGCTCGGAGTTGACCAGGGAGATCACCTGCGCGGCCATGCTGCCGCCCGGCGGGGCGGGAGCCGGGCTCTTCGGCGGGGTGGACTTCGGGGTCGGCTTCGGGGTGGGCGTGGGGGTCGCGCTCGGACTCGGAGTCGCGCTGGGGCTGGGGCTGGGGCTCGTCGAGGCGCTCGGGGAGGCGGACACCGAGGGGCTCGGGGTGGGGGAGGCCGCCTCGGGGGGCAGCGCGGTCCCCGATTGCGGTGCCACGAGCGCGGCCGGCGGCACCTCGGGGGAGCCGGTGCCGGGACGGGTGGCGAGGTAGGTCACCCCGCCTCCCACGACACAGGCGGCGAGCACCGCGCCACCGATGACCCGGCGCCGGCCGCGGGTGCGCCGCTGCTTGCGCAGCGAGGCGCGGCCGTCTCCGGGGCCGCCCGTCACGGCGAACTGCGCTTCGGGGCTGCTGCCGCCGCCCGCGTGACCGCCGCCCGCGTGGCCGCCGCCTGCGTGCCCGGCGTCCGCGGGGGAGCCGCCCGGGCCGTACGCCCCGGCGGCGGTGGCCAGGCCCGCGGAGGCGAAGCCGGAGTCCATGGCGGCCCGTACGCCCGCGACCAGCGCCACCGAGACCGGCAGCAGCGCCAGTCCGGCCAGCAGCCCTTCGGCCGGGACCAGTCCGTTCCACAGCCCGGCGCACCGCAGGCACTCCCGGGCGTGCCTGGCTATTCGCTTGCGCCACAGCGCCGAGGGCAGCCCGTCCCAGCTCGCCGCCATCGCCCGCAGGTCCTCGCAGGGCGGCTGGGCGCCCAGCGCCCGCTCCACCACCCGGGCCGCCTCCAGCTGCGCCTTCATCCGCTGCACCCGTACCGCGGTGTGCCGCGGGGACAGTTCCAGCGCGTCCGCCATCTCCGCGCGGGTCAGCTCCCCGGCGCACTCCAGCCACCACAGGGACAGCAGCGCCCGGTCGTCGGGCTCCAGCCAGCGCGTGGCACGGGCCGTCTCGCGCCGCTGACCCTCCAGCTGGAGCCGTACGACGGTCAGGTCCACGAAGTCGGCGCCGGGATCGGCGAGCTCCCAGGCGGCCTCGAGGCCGCTTTCGCCGGGGGCGCTCCGGCGGGCCTGCCAGTGGGCGCGCACCCGGTTCATGGCGATCGCGACCAGCCAGGACCGGAAGCTGTGGTCGTCGCGCAGGCCGCCCAGCCCGTCGAGCGCCCGCAGCATGGTGTCCTGCACCACGTCGTCCACGTCGACGGACCCGTTCAGGGCCCGCCCGACGATGTTGTAGACCAGCGGCAGATAGGCGCTGACCAGGTCGTCCTGTGCGCGGGGATCGCCCGCGCGGGCCGCGGCCACGAGTGCTGCCGTGTGCTGAGTGCTCATAGAAAAGTCCCTGTCCGTACCGGCGCTCGATGATGCCCAATACCTGGGAGACCGTCGAGGGGGACTTCGATAACGGTTATCCGCCGACCGGTTCCGCGGATGCGGAATCCGGACCGGCCGGCCCCGCTTCCCGGGCCGGGGCGAGGCGGGCGGCCAGCGCGTCGAGATCGGGCAGGAACCAGATGTGGCGCCCCTCGTTCGACTCCCGTACGAGATCGCGCAGGGCCCCGCTCGCCTCCAGGTGGTGTGCGAGATCGCCCACGACCACCAGGCGGACCCGGTAGTTCACGAACTTCTGCATGATCGCCCCGGCGAGCCCGCTGCGCAGGTCGAAGAAGCCGGCGTCCAGGCGTTCCACCGGGACGGCGACGATGTCGGTGCGGTAGAAGGCCCCGCCGATCAGCTGGTCGAGGGCGTCCTGCTCGGTGGCGACGGGCGGGCCGTCGGCGGCGCAGACCAGGACCGGTATGCCGTGGTGTTCCACGAGGAGGTCAGCCACGGTGCGCCGCCCCCGTGGCGGTGGCGGTGCCGGTGTCGTGGCCGTGGCCGGTGTCGTGGTCCAGGGCGTTCCCCATGCCGTTGCCCGGCCCGAGCACCCCGTCGACCAGGTGCAGCAGATCGGCGGTGGTGGCGGCGTCGCCGAGGATCACGATCTTCATGCGGGCCCTCTCCTTGTCGTAGACCGTCTGGACGCGCAGCGTGGCCGGGGTGTCCCGCGGGGACTGCGCGCTCGCCGTGACGAGGTTGGCGAGCCGGTTCGCCGCGTCGGGGCCGATCGCGTCGATCTGCACGATGCTCGACACCTCCAGATGCCGCCGCGGGGCCTCACCGCCGGCGGGAGCCTCCCCACCGGCAGGAGCCTCCTCGTCGGCCGGGGCGGGGAGGCTCGTGAGGGCCTCGAAGTCCGCCCGGCTGATCCGGTACTGCTTGCCGATCCGGACGGCCTTGAGCCGGCCGTCGCGCACGTAGTTCCGGACGGTGCGCACGTGCAGCCCGAGCAGCTCGGCGACCTCGCCGACCGAGTACAGCTCACGTCCTTCGTCACTCATGCTTCCGGATCCTACCCTTAGGTGAGTATGAATAGGGAATGATGCGGAAGGTTAGGGAATCCGGAGGAGGATGTCGAGGAGTCGCTCGGGGGCCCGCAGGGGCAGGTAGTGATCGGCGCCCGCCACCACCTCCCGGCGCGCGCCGGGGATGCCGTCGGCGAGACGGCCTGCGATGACGCCGATCTCGGGGTGGTCGTGATCGCCGACGACGATGGCCGTCGGAACCCCGATCCGGTCCAGCCGGCCGACCGCGGGCGCGTCGGGGTCGAGGGCGTGCCCCTTCTCCGCGGCGGCCCAGGCTTCGGCGTTCTCCCGCACCATGGGCTCGATGACCTCGTAACCGGGCGCCCGGTCGCCCAGGCCCGCCCAGAGCCCGAGCTCCAGCTCGGCGATGCGGCTGCCGACCGATCCGCGGCGGGCCGCGGCGTACGCGTCCGTCCCGGGGCTCCGGGGCCATTCGTGCCCACCGGCGGACGCCGCGATCAGCGTCAGCGACCGGACCCGCTCGGGGTGCTCCAGGGTGAAGTCGAGCGCGACCTCGCCGCCCATGCTCAGGCCGGCGAGTCCCGCGGTCCGGAAGCCGAACCGGTCCAGGACCGCCAGCAGGTCGTCCTCGTAGCGGAAGGGCCCGGTCGGAAGCGTGGAGCGGCCGTGGCCCCTGGCGTCGTAGCGGACCACGGTGCGGTGCCGGGCCAGCCCGGCGAAGACACGGTTCCACACGCGGCCGTCGTGGACCGATCCGTGGAGCAGGACGAGCGGAGGGCCGTCCCCGGCCTTCTCCGCCGAGATGCGGCCTCCGCCGGGAACGTGGATCAACTCGATGGTCATGCCCCCGATTCGATCACGGCGCCGTACCGCCGGGAGGTGCGGGGGCGCCCCGGAAAACCCGCTTCGGCCGGGCCCGGGCATGCTCCTAGGATCACCGGATGACGGATCCCCGCTACCCCGCCAAGCCCCGCCCCGGAGACCGCGTCGCGGTGCTCTCCCCGTCGGCCGGTCTGCCCGCCCTCTTCCCGCACCCCTACGAGCTGGGACTGCGCCGGCTCCGGGAGGAGTTCGGACTGGAGCCGGTGGAGTACCCGAGCACCCGGAAGGCGGGCGCGACGCCGCGGGAGCGGGCCGCCGACCTGCACGCCGCCTTCGCCGACCCCGCGATCAAGGCGGTGATCGCCAGCATCGGCGGCGACGACCAGATCACGGTGCTCCCGCACCTCGACGCCGAGCTCCTGCGCGCCCACCCCAAGCCGTTCTTCGGCTACAGCGACAACACCAACCTGCTCCTGCACCTGCGGGACCTCGGGCTGGTCGCCTACCACGGCGGCTCGGTGATGGTCGAGCTCGGACGGCCCGGCGCCATGAACCCGCTCACGGCCGAGTCCCTGCGGGCGGCCCTGTTCACCTCGGGCGAGTACGAGCTGACCGCCGCCGGCGCAAGCGGGGACGTCAACGGCCCCTGGGACGACCCGCGCACCTTCGACGCCGAACCCGCCATGGAGCCCGCCGGCGGCTGGACCTGGCACAACGCCGACCGGGTGGTCGAGGGCAACAGCTGGGGCGGCAACCTGGAGATCATCTCCTGGCTGCTGATGGCCGACCGTGCGGTGCGGCCCGTCGAGGAGTACGCCGGCGGGGTGCTCTTCCTGGAGACCTCGGAGGACATGCCCCGGGCCCATGACGTCTACTGGATCCTGCGCAGCATGGGGGAGCGCGGACTGCTGCGACAGTTCCCCGCCCTGCTGATGGGCCGGGCGAAGAGCTGGTCCTTCGAGAAGCGCTTCGATGCCGAGGAGCGGGAGCGCTACCGCGCCGAGCAGCGCGAGGCGGTCCTGCGGGCCCTCGGGGAGTACGCCCCCGGCACCATGGCCGTCTTCGACGTGGACCTCGGGCACACCGACCCGCAGCTCGTGATCCCCGTCGGGGGCCGGGTCCGGGTGGACGGCCCGGCCCGCCGCATCCTCGTCACGTACTGACGAACATCCGCCCGAGGTAGCCCCGTTGGGGTTACCTCGGGCGGGTCCGGGGTGACAATGGGGCTCCCACGGGACGTGTTGGGGGCGGCATGTCGGCGTTGCTCTTGAGGGGATCCGGCCGGGCGCGGGGCTGGGCCGGATACCTCGGTTCGGTAGGGCTCGGAGCAGGTGCGGTGGCGCTGGCGGCGGTGTGGACCTCGGGGCCCTGGGCCGCCGGGATCGGCGCGGCCGTCACCACGCTGGCCGGACTCGCCGCCGAGCGGATGAGGCCTTCCGCGGAGGGTCCTGACCCCGGGGCCGCCGGGGAGGTGCTCCGTACGGCGGCGGGCCGGATCCCGCTGCTGCGCCACGTGGACCGCCCCGAACTGGCCGGAGCCCACCCGGCCGAGGCCCCCGCGGCCCCGCCCGCGTACATCCGGCGCGACGCCGAACCGGGGCTGCGCGCCGCCCTGGAGCGGAGCCGCTTCATCCTCGTGGTGGGGGAGTCCACGGCGGGCAAGACCCGGCTCGCCTACGAGGTGGCCCGCAGCCGCTATCCCCGGCACGCCTTCGTCCGCCCGCTCACCCGCGCCGCACTGCCCGAAGCGGTACGCATCGCCGCGAGGCGGCGCCGCGCCGTGCTGTGGCTGGACGATCTGGAGGACTACCTCGGCGCGGGCGGCCTCGGCGCCGCCCAACTGGCCTCCCTGCGAACGACGGTGGTCATCGCGACGATGCGGGTCCAGGAGTACCGGCGCTACGACGCCCGGGAGGAGAGCAGACTCACCGGCTCCGACCGGGACGCCTGGCGGGCCCAGCGCGACCTGCTCCACCAGGCGGCCGTCATCAGACTGCCCCGGCACTGGTCCGCGTCGGAACGCGGCCGGGCCGCCGCCCACCGGGGCGATCCGCGCATCGGGGCCGCACTGCGCGCGGGCGAACGGTTCGGGGTCGCCGAGGTGTTGGCGGCCGGCCCGGAACTCCTGGCGGCCTGGGAGAACGCCTGGGCCCAGGGCGCCAATCCGCGCGGCGCCGCCGTGGTCGCGGCGGCGGTGGACTGCCGCCGGGCCGGACTGCGCCGACCCGTGAGCCGTGCATGGCTGCGCGAGCTGCACGCCCCCTATCTGGCGGCCCGGGGCGGCGGGGACCTCCAGCCGGAGCCGTTCGCGGAGGCGATGGACTGGGCCTGCGCCGCCGCGTACGCCACGAGCGGGCTGCTCATCGGGAACTTCGGGGCCGGATTCACCGCGTTCGACTACCTGTTGAACGCGCCGGGCAACGCCCCCGTGCCCGACCACCTGTGGCGCGGGCTGCTGCCCCTGGTGGAGCCCGCCGACGCCTACGACATGGGGCTCGTCGCCCATCAGGACGGCCGCCTCGCGCGGGCCGTCGAGGCCCTCGCCCTGGCCTCGCGCGGCGGGGTCCCCGGCGCCGAACTGCCGCTGGCCATAGCCGTCGGGGACTCAGGCAAGCCGCGCCGGGCCGCCGCCGACCTCGCCGGGATCGCCCGCAGGCGGGCCGGCCGGCTCGGGCCCAGGCATCCCGACACCCTGGCAGCCAGGCATCAACTGGCCTTCTTTGTAGGGGAGTCAGGGAATCACAGGGCTGCCGCGGCCCAGTTCGCGGAGCTGCTCGCGGATGTCGCCGAGGTGCTGGGGCCCGACCATCCGGACACCCTGGCGGCCCGGCACCAGCTGGCCTACTTCACCGGCGAGGGCGGTGATCACCGGTCGGCCGCCCGGCAGTTGGACCTGCTGCTGGCCGACCGCCTACGGGTCCAGGGCGTCGGGCATCCCCAGGTGCTGGCGACCCGGCGCAGCCTGATCTGGTTCCGGGCCGGGGAACCAGCTGCTGCGGAAGCAGAGTTGGGGCAGCTGCTCGCGGAAGCCGAGGAGGCCGAGGGGATCGGGCCCGACGACCCGCACACGCTCGCGGTCCGGAGCAGCATGGCCTCGCTCGCCGCCCGCGCGGGCCGCACCGCCGAGGCAGTCGAGGCCTGGGCGGAACTCACCGCCGACCGGACCAGGGTGCTCGGCGAGGACCACCCGCACGTGTTCTACTCCCGCCTGGAATGGGCCCGAGCCCTGCTGGCCCGGGACCGGGCCCCCGAGGCGGCCGCGGTGCTGACCGAAGCCCTGGCCCGGGCCGGATCCGTCCTGGAACCGGGCCACCGGCACCTGCGGACGGCCCGGGAACTGCTCACCCGGGCCGGTGGCCACGCCCGGATGCCCTAGGCCTACAGCAGCGGCGCCAGTGCCCGGGTGGCCGCGAGCAGGGAGGGGGCGTAGGCCTCGATCTCGGTGCGGGAGACCAGGAACGTGACGGTGGTGATGCTGACTCCGCCGATCGGGCGGCCCCGGGGGTCGAGGATCGCGGCGCCGATGCAGCGGATGGTCGCCTCGTTCTCCTCGTCGTCCAGGGCGAACCCGCGCTCCCGTACGGCCTCCAGCTCGGCCTCCAGGGCCTGCGGTGTCGTGAGCGTGTTCGGCGTGCGGCGCGGCAGCCCGGCCGAGGCGACCAGCTCGCGGGCCTCGGCCCCGGGCAGGTGGGCCAGGATGCTCTTGCCGATCGCGGTCGTGTGCAGCGGCATCCGCATGCCGACCCGCGAGGCGGTCTGGAAGGGCTGCTCGCTCTCCAGTTTCCGGATGTAGGTGATGGTCTCCCCGCTGTGCAGGGCGAGGTGGACCGCCTGACCGGTGGCCTCCTGCAGGTCCCGCAGGATCCGCTCGATGCTGGCCGGCTCCCCGCCGGTGACCAGGGCGGACAGCCCGCGCAGCCGGGGTCCGACGCCGTAGCGGCTCTCGCCCTCGGAGCGTACGAAGCCCTGCTCGATCAGCGAGGCCAGGATGCGGAAGGTGCTCGACTTCGGCACGGCCGCCGCCGCCACGACATCGGTGAGCCGGTGCGGGCCGCCGGGGGCGGCCACGGCCTCCAGGATCCGCATCGACTTCTCCAGCGCCGTACCCGCGGCGGAGGTCCGGCCGCCGCGGGAAGTGCTTTCGGCCTCTGCGTTCTCGGGCCTTTCGTCCGTGGACAAGGGATCTCCAGAGATGGGTATGGTCTGCATCAGAAGTTCCGTTACACGATACCAAGTTCCAGTACGTGGAACAAATGGAGGGTCCTTTGTCCTGTCACCCGTATGCGGCCATCACCGCGCAGCGCCTGCTGCCGGTCCTGCGCAACGCCGACGCGGACGAGGCCGTCCGCCACACCACCGCCCTGCTCGCCGCCGGCTGCCGCGCCGTCGAACTCACCACCTCCACCCCCGGCTGGGCCGAGGCCGTGGCCCGTACCGTGCCGCTCACCGACGCGCAGGGCCGGCCCGCCCTCATCGGAGTCGGCACCGTCACCACCGCCGCGGCCGCGCGGACCGCGCTCGACGCGGGCGCCGCCTTCCTCATCTCGCCCTACCCGGACCCCGAGGTCCGCGAGGTCGCCGACGAGCGCGGGGCCGTCTTCATCGAGGGCGGCTTCACCCCGGGGGAGATCGCCGCCGCCGTCCGCTCCGGCGGCGCGGCGAAGGTGTTCCCGGCCCACGTGGGCGGCCCGCAGTTCATCCGCTCCCTCAAGGCCGTGCTCCCCGAAGCCCTGATCATCCCGACCGGCGGGATCGCGCCGGGCGAGGTCCGCGACTGGCTCGCCGCCGGGGCCGCCGCCGTCGGGATAGGCAGCGGCCTGCCCGCCGACCCGGGCGAACTGGCCGCCGTCTTCGCCGACCTCGCCCAGCCCTGCTGCGGCCACTGCGCGGGCGCGGAGGTCCGGGCGTGAGCGGGGCCGGGGCCGGGGTCGGGTCCGGGGCCGGGCGTGAGGGCGGGCCCGCTTCCGGGGGGCAGGGGTATGACGTCCTCGTGCTCGGCGAGGTCCTCGTCGAGATCCACGCCGAGACGGCCCTGCGGGACGCCGCCGACGGCACCTCCGCCCGCGTCTCCTTCTCCGGGGACGCCCTCAACGCCGCGGCCGCCGCCGTCGCCGCCGGAGCCCGCACCGCCCTGCTCGCCGTCGTCGGCGAGGACGAGCTGAGCGTCCCGCTGCTGGCCCGCGCCGCCGAACTGGGCGTGGACGTTTCCCACGTACGCCGCTCCCCGCGCCCGAACGGCGCCTACCTGCTCTGCGCCGACACCGAGGGTGACCGCGAGTTCGTGTACTGGCGCACCGCCAGCGCCGGTTCCACCCTCTCGGTGGAACACGTCGAGTCCTGGCGGGAGTTGCTGACCGGCTCCAAGGCCCTCATCACCAGCGGCATCGCCGGCGCCCTGTCGCCGAGCAGCCGCGAAGCCGTCCTGCTCGCCGCCGCGACCGTGCACGAAGCCGGCGGGCACCTCTCCTACGACCCCAACTTCCGCTCCCGGCTCACCAGTCGGGAGGAGGCGCGCACCCTCCTGGCCCGCATCGCCCCGCTGGCCGGGCTGCTGAAGACCTCCTGCCCGGCCGACGCACTGGCCATGGTCGCCACCGACGACCCGGCCGAGGCCGCCGCCCGCTACCGGGCCCTGGGCGCCCGTACCGTCGCGGTCACCGCGGGCGCCGACCGGCTGCTCCTGGACGACGGCGCGCAGGCGGCGTACCTCCCGGTCCCCGTCAACCCCGACCCGGTCGACGCCACCGGCGCCGGGGACTGCTTCACCGGCACCGCCACCGCCCGGCTCGCGCTGGGCGACAGCCTCGCGGACTCCGTCGCGTACGCGATGGCGGCCGCCTCCCTCTCCGTGTCCGGCCGCGGCGGCACCGGACGCATCCCCGATTTCACCGAAACGGCCGCCCTGGCGGCCGCCCACCGCGACCACCTCCTCGGCACAGGACAGGCGACGACATGAGCACTGTGGACAGCAAGGACGCTGCCACCCCGACGACCGTGCGGGCCGAGGGAAGGGGAAGCGCGGAGACGGCGCCGGGCGCACTGCCGCCCCGCCCCAAGGGCCGCAAGAACAACCTGCGCTGGTACATGACGGGCCTGTGCTCCCTGGCCTTCGTCTTCAACTACATGGACCGCACCACCCTCAGCGTGGCGCTCCCGTTCATGGGTGACGACCTGCACATCAGCGAGGCCACCCAGGGCCTGCTGCTCGGCGTGTTCTTCGCCGGGTACGCCTTCTGCCAGCTCCCCGCCGGAAAGCTGATCGACAAGTACGGCGTGAAGCCCGTCTTCGCGATCGGCGCCGTCATCTGGGGCTCGGTCACCGTGCTCACCGGCCTGGTCCGCGGACCGGTCGAGCTGGTCCTCGCCCGGCTCGGCCTCGGCGTCGGCGAGGCCAGCGCCTACCCGGCCTCGGCCAAGGTGGTCTCCCGCTGGTTCCCGAAGCACGAGCGCACGATGGGCAATGCGATCTGGGACTCCGGCTCCCGGATCGGCGCGGTCATCTCGCTCCCGATCATCACGGCGCTCATCGCCTGGGCGGGCTGGCGCATGGCCTTCTACGTCGCGGGCGCGCTCGCGATCGGCTGGGTCCTGCTCTGGTGGAAGGCCTACCACGACCCGCAGGACCACCCGAAGGCCACGGCGGCGGAACTCGACTACATCCGCAAGGGCGGGGCGCGCCTGGAGGACGTGAACGAGGGACGGCAGCACCGCGGTCTCCAAGGTGAAGTGGAGTCAGCTGTTCCGGTACCGCACGGTCTGGGGCATGATGATCGGCTTCTTCTGCCTCAACTACAGCAACTTCTTCTTCATCACCTGGTTCCCCGCCTTCCTCGTCAAGGACCGCGGCTTCAACCTCGCCGAACTCGGCATCTTCGGAATGATCCCCGGATTCGTCGCCATCGGCGGCAGCCTCGGCGGCGGAGCGGTGGCCGACTCCCTCCTCAAGCGCGGCTGGTCCGTCAACCGGGCCCGCAAGACCTGCCTGGTGGCGGGCATGACCGGAGCCTCCGCCATCGCCCCCGCCGTCTTCGTCGAGAACGCGGCCGGCATGATCGCACTGCTCTCCGTCTGCTGCGCCTCGCTCGCCTTCGCCGGCGCCTCGGTGGCCTCGCTGCCCGCCGACGTCGCCCCCGAGCCCGGCCAGGTCTCCTCCCTCGCCGGCATCCAGAACTTCGCCTCCAACATCGCCGGCTTCGTCGGCCCGATCATCACCGGCGCGATCGTCGCGGCCACCGGGTCCTTCATGTTCGCCCTGGCCCTCTCCGGAGCCCTCGCCGTCGTCGGCGCCCTCTCGTACGGCCTGGTGATCAAGAAGGTCGAGCCGCTCCCGGTCCCCTCCTCCTGAACCGCCCCCGACCGACCCCCGCCCCCAACCCCCCGCCCCCACCCCCCCCCTTCCCCCTCTCGAAGAAGCGAGGCAGAACCCGCCATGAGCACGATCGTCGAAGCCAAGGTCATCGTCAGCAGCCCCGGCCGCAACTACGTCACCCTCAAGATCACCACCTCCGACGGGGTCACCGGCATCGGCGACGCCACCCTCAACGGCCGCGAACTGTCCGTCGCCTCCTACCTGGAGGACCACGTCTGCCCGCTGCTCATCGGCAAGGACCCGGCGGCCATCGAGCGGATCTGGCAGTACCTCTACAAGGGCGCCTACTGGCGGCGCGGCCCCGTCACCATGACCGCCATCGCCGCGGTCGACGTGGCCCTGTGGGACATCAAGGGCAAGGTCGCCGGTCTCCCCGTCTACCAGCTCCTCGGCGGCGCCGCCCGCGACGGGGTCACCGTCTACGGCCACGCCAGCGGCAACGACATCCCCCAACTCCTCGACGACGTCGCGAAGTTCCGCGACCGCGGCTTCCGCGCCGTCCGGGCCCAGGCGGCCGTGCCCGGCGTCGCCAAGGTCTACGGCATGCGCAAGGGAGACGGGAACACCTACGAGCCGGCCGACGGGGAACTGCCCTCGGAGGAGTGCTGGGACACCGGCAAGTACCTGGACTGGGTGCCCCGGTACATGGCCGCCGTACGGGAGGAGTTCGGCTACGACTTCCACCTCCTGCACGACGTGCACCACCGGCTGACCCCCATCGAGGCCGCACACCTGGGCAAGTCCCTGGAACCCTTCAGGATGTTCTGGATCGAGGACCCGACCCCGGCCGAGGACCAGGAGGCCTTCCGCCTCATCCGGCAGCACACCACCACCCCGCTGGCCGTCGGCGAGATCTTCAACTCCATCTGGGACTGCCAGCACTTGATCACCGAGCGGCTGATCGACTACATCCGCACCTCGGTCTCCCACGCGGGCGGGATCAGCCACCTCCGCAAGATATTCTCGCTCGCCGAGCTCTACGGCATCCGCTCCGGCTCCCACGGCGCCGGCGACCTCTCGCCGGTCTCCTTCGCCGCCGCCCTGCACGTGGACCTCTCCGTTCAGAACTTCGGGATGCAGGAGTACATGGAGCACCTGCCGCCCTACCAGGAGGTGTTCACCACCTCCTGGACCTTCGAGGACGGCCTCATGCACCCCGGCGACGCCCCCGGGATCGGCGTCGAGTTCGACGAGGAGGCCGCGGCCCGCTTCCCGTACGAGCGCAAGTACCTGCCGGTCAACACCCTCGCGGACGGCTCCGTCCACGACTGGTAGCCGGCCCCGGCGCACCGGGGGCTACGGGGCAACGAGACCGCGGAGCTACGGGGCTGCGAGCAGGGCCGTCTCCTCGGCGGTCAGCCGCAGCGCCCCGGCGGCCACGTTCTCGGCCAGGTGCTCCGGGTTCCCGGTGCCCGGAATGGCGAGGACGTGCGCGCCCCGGCTCAGGGTCCACGCCAGCCGGAGCTGGGCCGGGGACACGCCGTGGGCCCGCGCGAGATCGCGTACCGCCGGGCCCTCCTCGGTGACCCCGCCGGCCTCCTTGCCCGCGCCCGCGATCGCGAAGAAGGGGACGAAGGCGATGCCCTGCTCGCCGCACGCGTCGAGGAAGGCGTGCTCCTCGGCCGGCGAACCGATCCCGTACGCGTTCTGCACGCAGACCACGGGCGCGATGGCCAGCGCCTCGGCGAGGTGGTCCGGCCGGGCGTTGGACACGCCCAGGTGCCTGATCAGCCCGGCCGTGCGCAGCTCGGCGAGCGCCCCGAAGTGCTCGGCGATCGAACCGGTCGTCGCCTGGCGCGGGACGCGCAGGTTGACCACGTCCAGGTGGTCGCGGCCGAGCTGGCGCAGGTTCTCCTCCACCTGCCCGCGCAGCTGCCCGGGCGTCGCCCACCACCACGCGCCGGCGGCATCGCGGCCCGGCCCGACCTTGGTGGTGATGACCAGCTCGTCGCCGTACGGGGCGAGGGCCCGGTTGATGAGCTCGTTGGCGGAGCGGGTCGGGGAGAAGTAGAAGGCGGCCGTGTCGATGTGGTTGACGCCCAGTTCGACGGCCCGCCTCAGCACCCCGGTCACCCGGTCGCGGTCGCTGGGGGAGCCGTCGGCGAGGTGCGTGAGGCGCATCGCGCCGAACCCGATGCGGCGGACCGGGAGGTCGCCGAGGAGCCAGGTGCCGGAGTCGGCGGCGTTGATCTTGTCGGAACTCATCAGGTGAGGGTAGCGGGGTCGGCGATCCAGCCCGCGAACAGCACGAGACCGGACTCCCGGTCGACGGCGAGGAAGCCGAAGGGCCGGTCCACCTCGAACGCGGCCTCCCGGACCCGGTACGACCGCACCCTCGCGGCACCGCGGGACATGCCCACGGCGGTGACGGCCGCCGCCTCGAACCCCTCCGCGTGGAAGCGGGCCACGGCCGACTGACGGGCGGAGCCGACCGCCAGCGGGACGGCGGAGACGCCCGGGAAGTGACCGGGACGGGCGGCCGCGGAGGCGAGCCCGAACAGTGCGGCGTGCGCCAGCAGATCGTGCTCGGCGCGGATGTCGAAGGCCACCGTGCCCACCCGGACCACGGGCCCGGGACGGGCCGAGTCCACGGTGCGCAGCGACAGCCCGGGCCCCGCCCCGCCGTCGGGAAGCTCCCCTGCGGTCGAGGAGGCGAGCGCGCCGGTGACCTCGGAGATCCCGGCCGTCAGTACGTCACCGGGCGCCGCCCCGGGCTCACCGAGCACCAGGTGCACGTCCACTCCGCGGGCGCCGGGCGCGCCCGGGACGCGGAGCAGGGTGACGGGGCCGGCGGGCCCCCGGGCCACTCGGACCCGCTCGGGGAAGGCGTGGGTGAGGGCCAGCCCGCGCAGGGAACGCCCGCCCCACGGGCCGTGCGCGGACCGCACCGGCCGCTCGGCGAAGGGCTGCTCCCAGGTCAGGTGCAGCGCGAGCGCGGAGGCCAGGACCAGGTCGGCCCCCGGCCCGGCCTCGACCGGCATCCTCTCGACGAGGCCGCCGGTGCGATCGGCGGCCCAGGCGTCGAGCGCCTTGCGGTCGGTGTTCTCGTCACCGCTGAGGACGGCCCGGGCCCCGGCGGGGAGCCGGCCGGACCAGCCCGCCTCCAGCGGAAGGTCCCGCCGCGTCCACAGTCCGGTCGCGGCGCGCAGTCCCCGTACGCCGTCCAGCGAGGCCAGCAACTCCCCGGCCGCCCCGGCCGCGGTGCCGGCGGGTATGCCGAGGGCCTCTTCCAGCTCGCCGCGGGCCGGGCCGTCGGCGCCGTCGGCGAGCAGGGCCAGCAGCGGCCAGACCCCAGCGGCGGTGAACACCGTGCCCTCGGCCGCGTCCGCGGACTGCGCCGACCAGCGCGCAGCCCACCGTGCCGTCAGGCGGTTGACCGCCTCCACCGTCGCGTTGTCCATAGAACGGAGCGTACGACGCGAGGAGGAGCGGCACCGATTCAACTCCAGCCCTCGGCATCAGCCTTCGCCCACTCCTCCTCTTCGGCGGCGGAGTGGTCCTGCTCCACGTAGGCGAGGGGCTCGGCCACCCAGCCCGCGGCGAGGACGAGGCGGGAGGTCCGGTGGACGGCGAGGAAGCCGAAGGGGCGGTGGAAGGCGACCTGGGCCCGGCGGACGCGGTACTTGAAGCGGGGTGCGCCGGCGCCGACCGCGCCGATCGCGGTCACGGCCGCCGCCTCGAAGCCCTCGGCGTGGAAGCGCGCCACGGCCGACTGCCGCGCCGAACCGACGGCCAGGGGCCGGCGGCTGATGCCGGGGAAGTGTCCGGTCCGCGCGTCCGAGGCGCTCCTCAGCCCGAACAGCCCGGCGGAGGCGAGGAGATCGTGCTCGGCCTGCACCTCGAAGGCCACGGTCGCGATGCTCAGCCACGGTTGGCGGTCGACGGACGGCACCTGGTCGATGCGCAGGCCGGGCCCCGGATTCCCCTCGGGGAGCAGGCTCGCCCCCGTGGAGGGGATCGCCCGGGTGACGGCCGCGATACCGGCCCGGAGGGTCTGGCCCGGCCGGGCCTGCGGCTCGCCCAGGACGAGGTGGACGTCCACGCCGCCGTTGCCCACCACCTCCAGCAGGGTCACCGGACCCGTCGGCGCATGCGCCACGCGGGCCCGGTCCAGCAGGGCCGTACTACGGCTCAGCCCCTGCACCGTCCCTACGGATCCTGCGGCCCAAGGGCCTTCGTCGATCCAGGTCGGCCAGGGAGTGAAGGGCTGGATCCACCGCAGTCGCAGTGCCAGCGCCGAGGCGAGCACGAAGAGCGTTCCGTCGGTGACGGGGACCGGCATCTTCTCGACGAGGCCGCCGGTGCGGTCGGCGGCCCAGGCGTCGAGCGCCTTGCGGTCGGTGTCCTCGTCGCCGGTGAGCGTGCCACGGGTCCCGGCGGGGAGCCGGTCCGACCAGGCCGCCTCCAGGGGGAGGTCCCGCCGCGTCCACAGGCCGGTCGCGGCGCGCAGTCCCCGTACGCCGTCCAGCGAGGCCAGCAACTCCCGGGCCGCCCCGGCCGCGGTGCCGGCGGATATGCCGAGGGCCTCTTCCAGCTCGCTGCGGGCGGGCCCCGCGGCGCCGTCGGCGAGCAGGGCCAGCAGCGGCCAGACCCCGGCGGCCGTGAACACCGTGCCCGTGCCGTCCGCCGCGTGTCCGGCCCAGCGGGAGGTGAGCGCGTTGACCGCGCGTACCGTCTGCGTCTTCATGCGGGGAGCGTAAGGGTTGGTGCGCCGCCGGGACGGGTCGATTTCCTCGGCCCGGCGGCGCTGTTCGGGGGCGGGGCCGTCAGTGGCCGCGCAGGCCCTCGTCGACCGCGGTCATCAGCTCACCGTCGGCGGTGTCCGCGTCGAGCGACCAGAACATCGCGCCGCCGAGGCCCTCCTCGCGGATGTACCGGGTCTTGGTGCGCAGCACCTGCGGGTCGTCGTACGTCCACAGGGTGGTGCCGTCGAACAGCCAGGCGCTGCCGTTGCGGCGGTCCCGGTGGAGCTTGTAAGTACCGGACGCCGCAAGCTGCTTGAGCTCCTTGTAGTCCGCGTACCCGTTGGCCCAGGCGGCCGGCGCCGGACCGGTCGCGGGCTGCCCCATGCCGTCCCCGCCGCCGCTGACGCCGGTCCAGCCCTGCCCGTAGAACGGCATGCCCATCACGAGCTTGTTCGCGGGCGCGCCGCGCCGCTCCCAGGCGTCCACGGTGCCGTCGACGCTGAAGTCGTTCCTCGCGTAGAGCGCGGACTGCTGGGCGGTGGTCGCCTCCCCGGAGACGTGGAAGTCGTAGCCCTGGAGGGTCACGAAGTCGAGGTCGCGCATGATCCGGCGGACGTCGAAGCCCGCGTCGATCTTGGCGGGGGCGGTCGGCACGAAGGCGGACAGCTCGTACTTCGCCTTCCGCTTCTGGCTGCGGGCGTAGTCGTCGAGCTGCGTGCGGAACTCGCTCACCAGGGCGGTGAAGTTCTTCTTGTCCTCGGGGCGGTAGGTGGTGTCGGTATCGCCCGACGAGCCCGGCCACTCCCAGTCGATGTCGAACCCGTCGAAGATCCCGGCGGCCGAACCCGCGCCGCCGCGGCTGCCGTCCTGCGGGAGGTTGCCCTTGATGTACAGGTCGATGCAGGAGGAGACCAGGGCCTTGCGCGAGGCCGGGGTGAGCGCGGCGTCCGAGAAGTGCGTGGACCAGCTCCAACCGCCAAGGGAGAGAAGGACCTTGAGGCCGGGGTGCTTGGCCTTGAGCTCGCGGAGCTGGTTGAAGTTGCCGGCGAGCGGCTGCACCCAGTCGTCGGCGACACCGTCCACCGAGTTCTCGGCGTCGAGCGGGCGGACGTAGTCGGCCCAGGCGTCGGCCTCACCGGGGATGTTGCCGGTGAAGCACTTGCCTTCCGCGCTGATGTTGCCGAAGGCGTAGTTGATGTGCGTGAGCTTGCTCGCGCTGCCGTTCTTCTCGAGGTCCTGGACCTGGAAGTCCCGTCCGTAGACGCCCCATTGGGTGAAGTAGCCGACCTTCTTGTACGAGCGGCCGTGCCCGGAGCCCTCATGGCCGGAGCCGTCGTGGGCGGGGGCGAAGGCGGTCAGCAGGGAGAGGGAGCAGGCGGCGACTGCCAGCCTGCCGAGCATGCTGCGGCGCATGGGCTTCCTTTGCGGATGCGGTGAGTGGTGCCGGGGAGCGTGCGCTGTGCATGCGGAAACTATTGGTCTGGACCACAGCGGGTCAAGGGGGCGGGGCAACTCGGTACGAACGGACGGGAGTCCGGGAGGGTGGGGATCAGGGGATCAGAGCATCAAGGCAGGCTCCACTGGGCGACGTCGTCGCCGAGGCCGCCGTCGAGGGCGAACTGCACCGCGGCGAGGCCGGCGCCCCGCGGCAGCCGGAAGACGACGGAGCCGGTCGCCGCGGACCCGGGGTCGAGGGTGACGGTGCCGGGGAAGGCGGCACCGGCTTCGGCCTTGCTGCCGGCCTCGGTCGAACTGCCCAGGCCGGCGAACCGGTGCCCCTCGGAGTCCAGCAGATGCGTGGCGGCGGCCGGGGAATCCTCGTACACGGCCGTCCCGGTGTTCTCCAGACGCAGCTCTACGGAAACCAGCCGGTCCGCACCGCCCGGCGAGGGGCCCGCCGGGGTGGAGGCGTCGGCGGGGTCGGCGGGGTCCGCCACCCGCGTGAGGGTTACGTCGAGCCGCTCTCCGGGGGCAGATCCGGTGAGGGAGACGGTCTGACCGGAGGCGTCCGGGCCGGGCCCGGCGCCGGAAACCGGAGGCGCGGGCCCGATGAGCAGGGCCGCGGTCAGCACGGTCAGCGCGCTCAGGGCGGCGAGCGTGCGCGGGCGGCGCCGCTCGGCGGGGCCCGGCCGACCGGGCCCCGGCCGGGCGGAACCGGACACGGCCGCACCACTCTCCACTCCCTCCACGATCCTCCACGGGGACGGGCCCCGCGACCCGCACGCCGGCCGCGCAGACGGGACCCCGGGCAGCCGGGCCTCGTAGGCTGGGCCGCATGCTCACTCTCGCCTCGGACGACCCGCTCGCCGTAGCCGTCACGGCCGCGATCCGGGGCGGTGACCTGGACGGACTCCGTCGGCTGCTGGCCGCGCACCCCGGGCTGGCCGGGGGCCGGATCGTGAAGCGGGGCGAGGCGGCCGGCGAGCGCAGCCTGCTGCACATCGCCGTGGACTGGCCCGGCCACTACCCGCGGACCGCGGAGGTCATCCGCACCCTCGCCGCCGCCGGAGCCGACCCGGGAGCCCGCTTCGTCGGCTCGCACCGGGAAACCCCGCTGCACTGGGCCGCGAGCAACGACGACGTCACCGCGATCGACGCCCTGGTCGAGGCAGGGGCCGACATAGAAGCCCCGGGCTCGGTCCTCGGCGGCGGCGCTCCCCTGACCGACGCGACCGGCTTCGGGCAGTGGAACGCGGCCCGCAGACTCCTCGAACTCGGAGCCCGCCCTACCCTCCACGACGCGGCCACCCTCGGCCTGCTCGCCGTGGTAGAGGTCTCCGTAGCCGCGGGGGCGGAACCCGAGGACATCGCCAGCGCCTTCTGGGGGGCGTGCCACGGGGGTCAACTGTCCACGGCTCAATACCTGTTGTCTCAAGGAGCGGACCTCAACAAACCGGGCCACGGCGGACTGACCCCACTGGACATCGCCCTGACCAGCGAAGACGGACCGCTCCTCGACTGGCTCACGTCCGCAGGCGCTCGCACGCGGGACGAAATTCCTCGAGTTTGATCACCGAATTCAGTGGATCTTCGGCGTGCGCCATGACATGGTTGGTCTCACCGAAGGGGTGTAGCTCAGTTGGTAGAGCACCGGTCTCCAAAACCGGTTGTCGTAGGTTCGAGCCCTGCCACCCCTGCAAGACGAAGTAGCAGCTGAAAGCCCTGTTTTTTTAGCCCCCCGTCCGATCGCGGTCGGGGGGCTTCTCCGTGTTCGGAGTCCACTGAGAGTCCACATCCCCTCGGCGTGGCCGTACTGCCGCCACCGGAGACCGGCTCCGCCGGGGGATCGACGACGGGATGGACGAGGTGGAGCACGTGCAGGGTGACGGGGAGAATGTTCCGCAGAGCCGGAACCGGAAGTGACGGAGTCGCGGTGGGGCTGCGCGGTCGCGCTCGTAGCGGGGCCGGCGGTCGGTGTGCTCGGGTCGGTACTGCTGGCGGGCGGCTGGCGGGCGTGCGGCGTAGGAGTCAACGGCGCGGCCAACGGGCTCGCGCTGATCTTCTACGGAGCCCTGCTCTCGGTCATCGCTGCGGTGTGGTGGGGGGTGCTCATCAGGTACGTGGGGCGGGGGCGGTGGAACCTCGCGGTTGCCCTGTTGGGTGGCACGGTCGGCAGCGCGGTCATGGTGTGGATCTTTGTGGCTCTCCTCCAGGTGCCCCACGGCTACCGCTGCTGACGAGCGGTGCGGTTCCCTCCGTGGCGGCAGCCTCGCTCCGGGTGGCCGCGGTCGTGATCGCCACGGGACTCGCGCGCCGAACCGTGGAGTTCCTCGCCGCGGTGCATCAGCCGGGCGCCGGACTGGGCGAACAGTTCCTCGCGGCCCTTGCCGCGTTCCGGCCGGGGCCCCCGTGCCGCTGGGCGCGGGGATCCCGGTGGTCGTCCGGGTGGCCCCAGGCGGGTGGGTCCGTGGGACCTCGTCGCTCATGGTCTGGGGGCGCCTCGGTGAACCGGACGAGCAGGGGAACGGCAGATGCCCAATGGAGCCGGGTACTCCGGGGCATGGCTCCAGACCGCTGGGGGATCGAGTCTTCGGGGCGGTTCAGTAGGTCGGGCAGAGGTTGGTCTGGGTGGCTGCGACGATCAGGGTGGACTTGACGGGGCCGAAGCCGTTGGGGTGGTTGGGGCCGATGAAGCGCTGGTTCGCGCCCGCCACCCGCTTGGTCGGGTCCTTCTCGCCCTTCATCGACTGACACTGGTCGAGGCCGCGCGAGACGGCCTTGTCGTCCTGGCCGTTGACGATCTCGGGGTCGATCGCGTTCAGTGCGGCCAGGTAGGCGGCGCGCTGCGCGGGTGCGGGGCTCGGCGGGAGGCCGCTGTCGGGGCGGGCCGCGGTGGGGTCGGCGCTGGGCCTGCCGCTCGGATCGGCGCTCGGCACGGTCGAGGTGGAGGGCGTGGTGGGGGCCGGTGCGTCGGAATCGCTGCCGCAGCCGGAGAGGGCGAGGATTCCGACGCCGGTGAGGGCGATGATCGCGTGGTGTCTGCGCATCGGGTCATGGTGGCCCGGGGCCGGGGCCCGTGGGGGCGCTGTGACCGGGCTGTGACAGACGCGGAGCCCCGCGGCCCGTAGCCGTAGCCGTAGCCGTAGCCGTAGCCGTAGCCGTAGCCGTAGCCGTAGCCGTAGCCGTAGCCGTAGCCGTAGCCGTAGCCCGTAGCCCGTAGCCCGTAGCCCGTAGCCGTAGCCCGTAGCCGTAGCCGTAGCCGTAGCCGTAGCCGCAGCCGCAGCCGCAGCCGCAGCCGCAGCCGCAGCCGCAGCCGCAGCCGCAGCCGTAGCCGTAGCCGCACCCGCACCCGCCCCGCAGGAGCGGCCCCGTGTGGCCGGGACCGGTGTGGATGTGCCCGAGGAATGCGGGGGAGCGCCTAGCCTGGGGGGATGACCGCCACCGCGGGGCGTGAGCCCCGGTCCGACCTGCGGGAGTTCCTGCGTTCCCGGCGCGCCCGGATCGGTCCCGAGGAGGTGGGGGCCGCCGCCCATCCGGGGAGGCGGCGGGTGCCCGGGCTTCGGCGGGAAGAGGTCGCGCAGCTCGCGGGGGTCAGCGTCGACTACTACACCCGGCTGGAGCAGGGCCGCACCCTGCACGTGTCCGACGAGGTCCTCGACGCCGTGGCCCGGGCGCTGCGGCTCGATGCCACCGAGCGGTCCCACCTCTTCGACCTGGCCCGGCCGCAGCGGGCTCCCGGGGCCGGGCGCGCCGCCAGGGCCGCGGTCGGCGCGCCCGGTTCCGCGGAGGCCGCCGGCCCGCAGCGGGTCCGGGCGGGGCTGTACCGGGTGCTGGGCGCCCTGGAGGACGGCACCCCGGCGATGATCATGGGGCGCCGGCTCGAGGTGCTGGCCGCGAACCGGCTCGCCGAGGCCCTGTACGCCGACTTCGGCGTGCCGCGGGCGGGCACGTCCGGCCGGGGCGGCCGCAATCTGGCGCGGTTCCTCTTCCTCGACCCCGCCGCCCGCGGGCTCTTCGCGGACTGGGAGGGCGCCGCGCGCGGAGCCGTCGCCGCGCTGCGGTTCTACGCGGGCCGGCACCCGTACGATCCCGCGCTGAGCCCGCTCGTCGAGGAACTGAGCACGCTCGACGGGGACTTCCGGCGTTGGTGGGCCGGACACGATGTGCTCGAACACACCCACGGGACCAAGCGCTTCCGGCATCCCCTCGTCGGTGAACTGGCCCTGGAATACGAGTCCCTCGCCTTCCCGGACGATCCCGGCCAGACCCTCTACCTCTATACGGCCGAGCCGGGATCCCCCTCCGACGAGGCGCTGCGGACCCTTGCCTCCCGGGTGGTCGACGCGGTGCGCGCGCCGCGCTGACGTCGTCCTTCTGGCACACTGGGCCGGGTTATCCAGGCGGTGCAGGACAGGAAACCGGTGCGAATCCGGTGCGGTCCCGCCACTGTGACCGGACACCCCCGTGCGGGGCCCCGGGAGTCAGACACTGACGCACCGCCTCTTCCGGTTCGACCTGGGGACGCGGATCCCCCGGAGAGGCTCCACCATGTCTTCGTACCCCCGTGCGCTGCTGCGCGCGCTCCTGCCCGTCCCCCTCCTGATACCGCTGGCCGCGTGCGCAGGATCGCCCGCGGCGCAGGACGCGAAGCCGGCGGCGGGCGCCGCGCCCGGATTCCCGTACACGGTCACCAACTGCGGTGTCACCAGCACCTATCAGGCGCCGCCGCAGCGCGCGGTCGCGATGAACCAGCACGCCACCGAGATCCTGCTGGCCCTCGGGCTGGAGGGGAAGACGGTCGGGACGGCCTACCTGGACGACGCCGTACTGCCCGCCTACCGGCCCGCGTACGACAAGATCAAGGTGCTGGCGAAGGAGTACCCTTCCAAGGAGATCCTCCTCGGCGCCAACCCCGACTTCGTGTACGGGGGTTACTCCAGCTCCTTCGACAAGGCGCAGGGCCGCGACCGCGAGGGGCTCGCGAAGTCCGGCATCAACTCCCGTCTCAGCGTGGAGTACTGCACCGAGGGCAAGGTCGGCCTGGACCAGCTCAGGACCGAGATCACCGAGGTCGCTCGGACCTTCGGCGTGCCCGAGCGCGGTGAGCGGCTCGTCGCGGACGAACAGCGCCGCATCGAGGCGGTCGGCGCGCGCGTGAAGGACAAGGCCAAGCCCGCCGTCTTCGTCTACGACTCGGGCGAGGCCTCCGCCTTCACCTCGGGCGGCAAGGGCATCGGCAACGAGATCGTCTCGCTGGCGGGCGGGACGAACGTGTTCGCCGACCTCGACGACACCTTCGGCGACGTGTCGTGGGAGAAGGTCATCGAGCGGGGGCCCGAGGTCGTCCTCATCTACGACTACGGCGGCACCACCGTCGAAGCCAAGAAGCAGCGCCTGCTGAACGACCCGGCGCTGGCGCAGGTCCCCGCGGTCAAGAACCAGCGGTTCGTCGTGCTGCCGCTGTCCTCCGCCGTGCTCGGCGTACGCGTCGCCGACGCCGTCGAATCGCTGGGCGGCCAGCTCCACCCCGACGCCGCGTGAGGCTCCGGGCCGCCCGCGCGTCCACCCGTACACCCGTCGTACTGGCCCTGCTCGCCGCCGCCCTGGCCGCGTCGGCCCTGGCGGGGCTGGCCCTGGGACCGGTACGGATCCCTCCCGGCCAGGTGCTCGACATCGTGCTCGCAGGACCGGGGACCCGAGCCGGAACGGGCGCCTTCGGGGCGATCTTGTGGGACGTCCGCATGCCGCGCGTCCTGCTCGGGGCCGTCGTCGGTGCGGGCCTCGCCGTCGCGGGCGCCGTGCTCCAGGCCCTCGTACGCAATCCGCTCGCCGACCCGTTCCTGCTCGGAGCCTCCTCCGGGGCCTCGACCGGGGCGGTGCTGGTGATCGTCTTCGGCGCCGGGTTCCTCGGCTTCGCGGGCGGGACCGCCGTACCGCTCGCCGCCTTCGCCGGGTCGATGGGCGCGCTCGTCACCGTCTACGCCATGGCCCGGCGCGGCGGCACCATGACCACCGGCCGGCTGATCCTCGCCGGAGTCGCCGTCCAGTACGTGCTGTCCGCCCTGACCAGCCTGGTCCTGGTCCTGGCGGCGCACCCCGATCAGATCCGAAGCGTGCTGTTCTGGACCCTCGGCGGGCTCGGCGGGGCGCGCTGGAGCGAACTGGCCCTGCCCACCGGGGCCCTGCTCCTGGGCACCGGGCTGCTCGTCGCCCTGGCCCGGCCGCTCGACCTGCTGCTCGCCGGGGAGGAGGGCGCCCAGACGCTCGGCCTGGACACGGGCCGGTTCCGGGCCGCCGTGTTCGTGCTGACCTCGCTCGTCATCGGCGTACTGGTGGCCTACAGCGGGGCGATCGGCTTCGTGGGGCTGATGGTCCCGCACGCCGCCCGGATGGTCGTCGGCGCCGGGCACCGGGCGCTGCTGCCGGTGGCCGCGCTGGGCGGGGCGGTCTTCCTGACCCTGGCCGACCTGATCGCCCGTACCGCCGCCGCGCCGGAGGAGATCCCGGTGGGCGTGGTCACCGCGCTCGTCGGAGGGCCGTTCTTCCTGTGGATGCTGCGCAGGTCCACCCGTACCGAAGGTGTCGTGGGATGACGGCGGGACGGCCGGAACATCCGGCAGCAGGGGCGGTGCAGGGGCCGGCCACGTCAGGAGAAGCAGCCAAGGCCGCGGAACTCGCCGTCGAGGGCCTGCGCTACGAGATCGACGGGCAGCCGCTGCTGCACGGGATCGACCTCGGCGCCCGCCCCGGGGAGACGGTCGGAGTCGTCGGCCCCAACGGCAGCGGCAAGACGACACTGCTGCGCTGCGTCTACGGCGCCCTGCGCCCGACCGGCGGGCGCGTCCTGCTGGACGGCGCGGACGCGGCCTCGCTGGGTGTGAAGGACCGCGCCCGGCGGGTGGCGGTGGTGCCCCAGGACGCGACCGGCACCTTCGGGCTGACCGTGCGCGAGGTGGTCGCCATGGGTCGCAGCCCGCACAAACGGTTCTGGGAGCAGGACGGACCCGAGGACGTACGCCGCGTGGCGCGGGCCCTGGACACCGTCGGCGCGGCGGCCCTCGCGGACCGCCGCTTCGACGGGCTCTCGGGCGGCGAACGCCAGCGCGCCCTGGTGGCCCGCGCCCTCGTCCAGGACCCCGGACTGCTCGCCCTGGACGAACCGACCAACCACCTGGACATCCGCTACCAGCTGGAGATCCTCGGCCTGGTCCGCACCCTGCCGGCCACCTCCCTGCTGGTCCTGCACGACCTCAACCTGGCCGCGATGTACTGCGACCGGCTGTACGTCCTGGCGGGCGGGCGGGTGGCGGCCTCCGGCACCCCGGCGGAGGTGCTGACGGACGAGCTCCTGGCCGAGGTCTACGGGGTGCGCACCCGTATCGGCACCCATCCGACGACGGGTGTGCCGCACATCGTCTACCTCCCGGAGGACGGGTCCGCTACTGAGCCGGCCCGGCCTTGAAACCGCCGTACGGGACGGTGATCAGTTCCATGCCGTGGCCCGAGGGGTCCTGGAAGTAGACGCCGCGGCCGCCGTCGTTGTGGTTGATCTCGCCGGGGTGCCGGCCGTGCGGGTCGCCGAAGTAGGTGATCTTCGCCCGCTTGATCTTCTCGAAGGCCTCGTCGAACTCGGCCTCGGAAACGAGGAACGCGTAGTGCTGCGGGGTGATGGACTCGGCGGCGATGGTCGCGAAGTCGAGGGTGACGCCGTTGCCGGTCTCGACGGGGATGAAGGGGCCCCAGGGGGCTCCGACCTCCAGGCCGAGGAAGTACGCCAGGAATTCGGCCGACTCCCGGTGGTCACGGGAGAAGATGATCGTGTGGTTGAGCTGGACCGTCATGAGTGGATGCCTCCGAAAGGCACGTCCCGGCACCTCCATGCCTCACCCGGACGGTGACCGACACGCGATGCCGCGACATGATCCTAAACAGGCCTCGCGGGAGGAGTCCAGTGAGTTCGGGCGCAGTGGACTCCTCCCGCACAGTGCCGGGCCTCGCGCGCCGTGAGCCTCACGCGCCCGGACCCCCGTACACCGCCTTCACGTTGTCCTGCGCCGGATGCGTCCGTCCCGCCGGGCCGGCCGCGAAGGCGCGGAGCAGGTTCTCCGTCACCCGGGTGGTCAGGGCGCCCGCGCGTGCGTCCAGGCCGTGGTTGGCTCCGCTGCGGCCGTCGCCCTTCGCGTCGAGGGCCTCCACCCAGCGCATCGTCCCCGTCGCGAAGACTGCGGCGCCGCTCGGGGTCGTGTAGTACGCCGTGTCCTGGTGGCTGGGCCGGCCGTCGCAGACCACGGGGGAGTGGGCCAGGATCTCGATCGGGCGCGGGGTGGTGAAACCGGTGTTGACCTTGTCGTACTCCACGCCGACCAGGTGCGGGAAGCTGTCGCCGGCCTTCGCGCCGGTGCCCTCGAAGAGCCAGTGGCCCGGGTTGGTCACCACGTACGGGGCGTCCACCGGGTAGCCGTCGTAGATCACGCCGAGCAGCGAGCTCTCCGGATCGGCGCCCGGCGGGGAACGGAAGTCGACGGTGGCGGGGTGGCCGCGCTTGAAGCCGGGATCCTGCTCGTAGGAGGACTTGTAGCAGACCACCGTGCGGTCCGGCCCGAGCTCTGAGGCTTCCAGCCGGATCCGGCGGTAGCAGCAGTTCGCTCCCAGGATCGCGACGTTGGTGCCCGCGTCCCGGGCCGCCGTGACGTGCGCGCGCTGCTCGGGCGACCAGTACTCGTCGTGTCCGAGGGAGAGGACCGCCGCGGCCCCCTCCAGCAGTCGCTTCTCCCGGGCCAGGTCGGTGGTCGTCGTGTACGCCAGGGGGATGCCGAGCCGCTCGGCGAGCGCGAGCAGCGGAGCCTCGTACACGAGGAAGAGGCCCGCGCCGTCGTCGTACTCGTAGGGCCGGTCGAAGGTCACGGCGAGCGAGCGCGAGGCGTATCCGCCGCTGGGGCCGTCGTAACTGCCGTAGCCTCCCCAGCGGTTGTACGCCTGCCAGGTCGCCACCGCGTTGACCACGACGGTACGTCCGGCCGTGGCGGCGGACCGCACGGTGACGGGGACGAACCGCTGGCCCTCGCCGCCCTGCGCGTCGAGGCGCAGCAGGTAGCAGCCCTCGGGCCAGTCCTTGGTCTCGACGGTGGTGCTACGGGCCCACCGGGTGCGGACCGTACGCGTCGAGGCCTCCACCGTGTGGTCGGGCTGGCGCACCCCGGGCAGGGCCTCGGAGTGCCAGACCAGCCGGGCCCGGGCGCCGCCGTACCAGCCCATGCGGTAGGCGGAGACGGTGAACCGGGGTGCGGTGGTGGAGACGTGCAGGCCGAAGGACTCGCCGGGCAGGACGCTGACCCGGTCGGCGAAGCCCTCGATGGCGCGGGCCGGGCCGGCCTTGGCGACCTGCCAGTCGGCGTTCCCCGGGCGGGCGTTCTCGGCCCGGACGTCGAAGCCGTGGGCGCCCTCCTTCTGCTGCGGCGAGCCGGACGGCTCCGGGGTCCCGCCGGAGCCCGCCCCGTCCGCCCTGTCCGGTTTCCCGGTGCCCCCGTTCGCGCAGCCGGCCACGGCCCCCAGCCCGGCGGCGGTGGCGGCCGCCCCCGTCGCCAGGGCGAGGAACCGCCGCCTGCCCGCGCCTTCGCCGTCCCCGGATATGTGCTCCTGATCCATGCAGGTCACGCTATGTCACCCTGTGGGCTCCGCTTCTACCGCCCCGCGGGCGTCCGGGGATCCGGTGGGCCGGCGATCACCCCAGCCTCACCTTCACCACCTGGCTCGCCCTCTCCAGTGCGGTGAGGCTGCCGAAGCCGAGCTGGAGCGCGGTCCCGGTGCTCGCCGAGACCACGCTCGCCGGCTGGGACAGCACCTGGGCGACGGGCCGGTTCCAGACGAGGGTCAGTCCCGACAGGGTGCGCGTCGGGTCCGAGACGCAGACCACGGCCGTGCCGTCGCCGGGCTCCCGCACCGTCACCGAACACGGCGCGCTCGCCTGGAGGGCGCCGATCGTCGCGGGCTGCCAGAAGTTCACCCCGGTGAAGCCGAGCGAGCCCACCGCCACCCCCTGGGCGGTCGGGTTGTTGGCGAGCACCGTGAGCCATCCGGTGGCGGCGGACCGGGCCGAGGTCTGGGCGGCCGAGGCGCCCGGCATCAGCTGGTAGACGTAGCTGCCGGCGGCCGGGTTCGTCCCGTGGTCGTACCAGAGGGTGAGGTAGCGCCGGGTGAGGGCCGTGGTGGAAGCGCTCCGGTTGATATCGCTCCACCGGCCGGTGCGGGCCTCCCGCAGCGCCCGGAAGGTGCCCGAACCCGAGATCACATAGCCGCCGAAGCCGGCCAGGTGCGCCCAGCCGGGCCCGGGGAAGGAAGCGGTCCAGCCCAGGGTGGCCGGCTGGACCGTGCCGCTCACGGTCAGGGCGTGGGCGCCGGTCGCGCCCAGGTTCCGGTTGTCGATGACCGTGTCCACCCCGGCGCCGTCGGTGGAACTGATCCCGGCGCCCAGGCAGACCACCGTGTCGTCGAGGAAGAACCAGGACTTGCGGGCCGTGAGCGTGCTCCCCAGACCCTTCAGGTGCTGGCCCACCGAGGCGAACTCCCCGTCGGTCGTACCGCCCACCCAGGTGGCGTCCGGCCGGGAGGCACCCCAGTCGCCCCCGGCTCCGTCGGCCAGCGGCTTGCGGGAGGCGGTGGTCCCGGGCAGCCGGTAGGGATCGACCGTGGGCCAGAACGCGTCCGAGTACTGGCCGTTGCCGTACGTGGAGCCCCACCAGGCGAGCATCCCGCTGCCCGTGTGCCAGCCGCGCAGGTTCTCGCCGTTGCCCGTCTCGTAGTGCGTGATCCGCTTCGAGGACATGGACAGGGAGGCAGCCCACCCCGGCCTGCGGTGCGTGGCCCGGTCCATCGAGGGGAACAGCCGGTGCGCCACCGGCTCGGGCACGGCCGTCACCGCGGCGTCCGCCGCGACCTCGGAGAGCCGGGCCAGGGCCGACAGGCCCTGGGTGGCGTCCGCCAGCGGGGGGCCGTAGTAGTCCCGCGCCGTCCAGCCCTTCACCAGGCCGCGCCAGCGCGTCCGTTCGGCGGTGCTCGCACCCTCGGCGAGGAGCAGGATCGCGGCGAGGACGGAGTGCCCGCGGGTGTGGTCGTCCAGTTGGGCCTGGAGCGGATCGGCGACCTGGACCCCCCGGCTGGGGGCCCGTCCCGATACGGCGTCCATCATCAAACCGTTGTAGAGGAACGGCGCCCACGCGTGCTCCACCGCGTCGAAGACGATCTGGGCGCCGGGGTCGGTGACCTCCCAGGCCGTCCCCTTCAACAGGCCGAACAGCATGCCCAGTCCGCCGAGCATGACCGAACCGTACGAACCGGTGTACGCGACGTAGGTGTGCTGGATGAAGGAGCCGTCCCGATAGAGCCCGTCGCCGGAGGTGACGTACGGAAACACCGGGGTGAGCGCGTCCCGGGCCAGGGCGATCTTCGCGTCGTCGCCGCCGGCCACACCGCGCAGCGCGAGCACCCGGCACAGGTCCACCCGGTTCGCCCCGGTGCTGGTCCCCGTGTACGAGCCGACCGTGGAATCCGGTACGAAGTGGTCCACGGCGGCGCAGTAGGCGGAGAGCTGGGCCGCGGAGAGCTGGCCGTACATCAGGACGATGGTGTCGAGCAGCGCCTGGGGGGCGCCGATCTGCCAGCACCACCAGTTTCCGTACCGCGCCTGGCCGGCGTTGTAGACCTGGGCGTGGAGGTGGTCCAGTCCGGTCAGCACGGCCGTGCGCAGCGCGGCGTCCCCGGTGAGCCCGGTGCCCGGTCTGACGTAGGCCTCCGCCATGCCCCGCAGCCGGTAGTAGCTCTGCGCCATCCACTCGGGGTCGGTGGTGAAGACCTGATCGGGCCAGAGCGAACCGGTCGCCGGGGCCATAGAGGAACGCCACTGGCCGGCCTGCGCGCCCAGCGCGGCCAGGCGGGTGCGGAAGGGCTCCGCGGTGGGGGAGGACACGGTCCCCAGGAGGAGGCCCTGCCACACCGCGCGCATGGCTGCGTGCACCGAGGTCACGGTCCCGGCTGTCGCCGGGAGGACGGGGGTGCCGAGCAGCACCACACTGCCACCGACCGCCGTGAGGAAGGCACGACGGCTCCACACATCTGTCATCACAGTCTCCTTTGACTGAAACGCTGATTCGCCCGAAACGCTGCGGCCCCCGTGTACTGCTGCCCCCGTGTACTTCGGCCCCGTGTACTTCGGCCCCGTGTACTCCAGCCCCCGTGTACTGCGGCTCACGCACCCCCCTTCACCTCATGCGACGTGCTCGCGGTAGCGGTCGATCACCTCCCGCAGCACCTCTCCGCCGTCGCGCGCCCACAGCCCGGGGTTGAAGATCTCCACCTCGACCGGCCCCAGGTATCCGGCGGAGTCGGTCAGCTCCCGGAAGGCCCTCAGGTCGATCGAACCGTCGCCCAGCTGTCCCCGCCCCAGCAGCACGCCCTCGGGGAGCGGCGTCACCCAGTCGGCGACCTGGACGGACACGATCCGCCCGCCCTCGCCGGCCCGCCGGACCTCCGAAGGCAGCCGCTCGTCCCACCACAGGTGGTAGGAGTCGACGACCACCCCGACGCGCTCCGCCGGGAACTCCTCGGCGATGTCCAGGGCCTGACCGAGGGTGGAGACCACGCAGCGGTCCGCCGCGTACATCGGGTGCAGCGGCTCGATCCCCAGGCGCACCCCGAGCCCGGCGGCGTACGGGACCAGCTCGCCCAGGATGTCCACGATCCGCCTCCGGGCTCCCGCCAGGTCCCGGTCTCCGGCCGGCAGGCCGCCCGAGACCAGGAGCAGCGCGTCGGCGCCCAGCTCGGCGGCTTCCTCCACGGCGCGGCGGTTGTCGGCCAGGGCTGCCGCCCGCCCGTCGGGATCGGCGGCGGTGAAGAAGCCGCCCCGGCACAGCGAGCTGACCCGCAGTCCGGCACCGGCCACCAGCTTCGCGGTCTCCCGGACCCCGAACCGCTGGACGGGATCGCGCCACAGCCCGACCGCCCCGACCCCGGCCGCGGCGCAGCCGGCGACCAGCTCGGGAAGGGACCACTGGCGGATCGTCTCCTGGTTCAGGCTGAACCGGGCAGGAGCCGCGGCCGGGCTCACGCGGCCACCCCGTGCAGTGCGAGCAGCTGCCGCATCCGGGCCTCCGCGAGCTCCGGGTCCGGGAACAGGCCGAGGCCGTCGGCCAGTTCGTAGGCGGTGGCCAGATGGGGCAGCGAGCGGGCCGAATGCAGCCCGCCCACCATCGCGAAGTGCTCCTGGTGCCCGGCGAGCCAGGCCAGCAGCACGACGCCCGTCTTGTAGTAGCGGGTGGGCGGGGCGAACAGGTGCCGGGACAGCGCCACCGTCGGATCCAGCAGCTCCCGGAATCCGGCCGTATCGCCTTGGTCGAGGGCGAGCGCCGCCCGCGCGGCGATCGGGGCGATCGGGTCGAAGATCCCCAGGAGGGCGTCGCTGGCCAGCTCGCCGTCCCCGGCGATCAGTTCCGGATAGTGGTAGTCGTCGCCCGTGTAGCAGCGCACGCCCGCGGGCAGCCGCCGCCGGACGTCCACCTCGCGCTCCGCGTCGAGCAGCGAGACCTTGATGCCGTCGACCTTCTCCGGATACTCGGAAATGATCTTCAGGAAGACGTCCGTGGCCGCGTCCAGGTCCGCGTGCCCCCAGTACCCCTCCAGCGCCGGATCGAACATCGGCCCCAGCCAGTGCAGGACCACCGGGCGGGAACTCTGCCGCAGCAGCCTGCCGTACACCTCCAGATAGTCCTCCGGGCCGCTCGCCACCGCGGCCAGCGCCCGCGAGGCCATCAGCACGGCCGTCGCCCCGCACTCCTCGACGTGCGCCAGCTGCTCCTCGTACGCCGCGGTGACGGCGGCCAGGGTGTGCGCGGTGTCCGGAGCCAGCTGGTCGGTGCCCGCGCCGCAGACGATGCGGCCGCCCACCGACCGGGCCTCGGCGGTCGAACGGCGGATCAGCTCGGCAGCGCCCGGCCAGTCCAGGCCCATCCCGCGCTGCGCCGTGTCCATGGCCTCGGCGACCCCGAGACCCTGCGACCACAGCGTGTGCCGGAAGGCCAGCGTGGAGTCCCAGTCGATCACCGGGCCGGATTCCGCCGAGGCGGCCAGGGGGTCGGCCACCACGTGTGCGGCGGAATAGAAGGTGCGGCTGCGGGCCGGGCCGCAGGCGACCGGTGCCAGGGGCGTGGTCCCGGGCGTGTGGAGGCGCAGCCCGCCGTCCGCCGAGGGGAGCCGGATGCTCACAGCGCCACCTCCGGGACCACGAGCCGCCGGCCCTCGGCCGAGGAGCGCAGCCCGAGATCGGCCAGCTGCACCCCGCGGGCCCCGGCCAGCAGGTCCCACTGCCAGGGCTCGTCCCGTACGACATGGCGCAGGAACAGCTCCCACTGGGCCTTGAAGCCGTTGTCGGCGGGGGTGTTGTCCGGGACCTCCTGCCATTGGTCGCGGAACCTCTCGGTCAGCGGCAGGTCCGGGTTCCACACCGGCTTCGGGGTCGTCGCGCGGTGCTGGATCCGGCAGCCGCGCAGCCCGGCGACCGCCGAGCCGTGCGTGCCGTCCACCTGGAACTCCACGAGCTCGTCGCGGTTGACCCGCACCGCCCAGGAGGAGTTGATCTGCGCGACGGCGCCCCCCTCCAGCTCGAAGATGCCGTACGCCGCGTCGTCCGCGGTGGCCTCGTACGGCTTGCCCTCCTCGTCCCAGCGGCGGCCGATGTGGGTGCGCGTCAGCGCCTGCACCGTGCGGACCCGGCCGAACAGCTCGTGCAGCAGGTACTCCCAGTGCGGGAACATGTCGGCGACGATGCCGCCGCCGTCCTGGGAGCGGTAGTTCCAGGACGGGCGCTGGGCGGACTGCCAGTCGCCCTCGAAGACCCAGTACCCGAACTCCCCGCGCACCGACAGGATCTCGCCGAAGAAGCCGCCGTCGATGAGCCGCTTGAGCTTCAGCAGACCCGGCAGGAACAGCTTGTCCTGCACCACCCCGTGCTTGACCCCGGCCGCGTCGGCCAGTCGCGCGATCTCCAGCGAGGACTCGAAGGTGAGGGCGGTGGGCTTCTCGCAGTACACGTGCTTGCCGGCCGCCACGGCCTGCCGCACGGCCGCCTCGCGGGCGCTGGTGACCTGGGCGTCGAAATAGATCTCGACCTCGGGGTCGGCCAGGACCGCGGCCAGGTCGGTGCTCACGTGCTCCAGGCCGTGCCGCTCCGCGATGGCCCGCAGGGCCTCCTCGCGGCGGCCGACCAGCACCGGCTCCGGCCACAGCACCGTGCCGTCGCCGAGGTCGAGCCCGCCCTGCTCGCGCAGGGCGAGCAGGGAGCGGACCAGGTGCTGGCGGTATCCCATCCGCCCGGTGACGCCGTTCATGGCGATCTTGATCGTCCTGCGCTGCACGGTGTCCCCTCCTTCGTGTTGTTGCGGTGTTGCTCGTACGGAGATTTGGAGAGAACAGCATAGAAAGCGCTTTCTCTCCGGTCAGGCTAGAGCCGGGAAGTGTCGCCGTGCAAGACTCTTACGGGTGATAGAAAGCGCTTTCTTCATCGGCGACTATGGAGATCCACGCATCGGGTGAGACGATGACCCGGGACGGAACGGAAGGAGGGGACGATGGCGGTCACACTCGCCGAAGTGGCGTTGCACGCGGGCGTATCGCCCGCCACGGTCTCGCGCGTACTGAACGGCGGGTACCCGGTGGCGGGCACCACCAGAACCCGCGTGGAGCGGGCGGTCGAGGACCTCGGCTACATCGCCAACGGCCCCGCGCGGGCCCTCGCCGCAGCGACCTCCGACCTGATCGGCGTGCTCGTCCACGACGTCGCGGACAGCTTCTTCGGGATCCTCGCCGGATCCCTGCAGAGCGCCCTGGCACCCGGCGGGCCCGGCGGCGCGCGCCGCCTCGCCGTCGTCTGCAACACCGAGGGCGCGCCGGCCGCCGAGCTCGACTACCTCGCCCTCCTGGAGGGCCAGCGGGCCGGCGGAGTCGTCCTGACCGGCGGCGCCGTCGAGGAGCCGGAGCACACCCGGGCGCTCGCAGCCCGCCTCGCCCGCATCGCGGCCACCGGCGCCCCGGTGGTGCTCTGCGGGCGGCCCCCGCTGCCCATGCCCGCCGGACTCCCCGTGGCCACCGTCATGTTCGACGACCGGGGCGGCGCCTTCCGGCTCGCCGAGCACCTGCTGACGCTCGGCCACCGGAACATCGCCTACGTGGCCGGCCCGCCCGGACTGAGCACCACCCGGGAGCGGCTCGCCGGACACCAGGACGCCCTGCGCGACCACGACCCCGCACTGCCCGCACACTGCGCGGGCCTCACCGTGCACGCGGGCTTCGAGCGGTCCGCCGGATACGACGCCACCCGGGAACTGCTCCGCCGCGGAGCCCCCTTCACCGCGGTGGCCGCCGCCAACGACACCGTCGCCACCGGGGTGGCCGCAGCCCTGCGCGAGGCCGGCCTGCGGATACCCGAGGACGTCTCCGTCGCCGGCTTCGACGACCTGCCCGTCTGCGTCGACACCGCCCCCGCCCTCACCACCGTCAGGCTGCCGCTGCGCGAGGCCGGCGTACTCGCGGCCCAGCTCGTCACGGGCCGCAGAGCCCTGCCGCCGGGCGGCATCACCACGCTGCCCGCCGAGCTGACGGTGCGCGCCTCCACCGCACCGCCACCCGCCACCGCACCGGCCGCCACCGCGCCGCCCGTCACCGCACCGCCCGCCACCGGGCTCCCCGCTGCCACCGAAGGGGGCCGCCGGTGAGGTACGCCTTCTCCACCCTCGGCCTGCCCGGCACCCCGCTGGAGCGCGGCGCGGAGCTCGCCGCCAGGCACGGCTACCAGGGCCTCGAACTGCGGGCCCACCCCGAGGAGCCGCTGCACCCCGCCAGCTCCGCGGGCGACCGCGCGGCGGGCCTGCGCACCCTGACCGCCGCGGGCGTCACCGTCCTCGGAGTCGCGGGCTACGCCCGGGTGGCCGCGCCCGGACCCGACGAGCCGGTGCTCGCCGAGATCCAGGACCTGGTCCGGCTCGCCGCCGACCTCGAAGCCCCCTACGTACGGGTCTTCCCCGGCGGCGGTGAACCGCTCCCGGCCGACGCCGACGACCACGCGGTCCGCAGACTCCGGGCCGTCGCACCCCTCGCCGAGCGGCACGGGGTGCGGATCCTGCTGGAGACCCACGACTCGCACCGCACCGCCGCCGCCACGGCCCGGGTCCTCGACCGGGTCGCGCAACCGGGCGCGGGCGCGCTGTGGGACGTACTGCACACCTGGCTCGGGGGCGAATCGCCGGCCGAGTCCAGCCGGGCCCTCGCCGCGCACCTGGGGTACGTCCAGGTCAAGGACGTGGCCTCCGCGCAGGAGCTGACCCCGCTCGGACTCGGCGGGGGAGCACTGCCGCTCGCCGAGGCGGTGGCCCTCGCACCGCGTGAGGGCTGGCTCTGCTGGGAGTACGAGAAGCGCTGGTACCCCGGCGCGGGCGGACTGCCGGAGTTGCTCGGCCCGGGCCGCGCGTACTTGGAGCGGCTGGTCCGCGAGACGGATCGCTGAGAGCCTCAGCGGTCCTCGCTGGACTCCTTCGTGTCGAACGCCTGGGCGACGGCAAGGCTGTCTTCGTAGACGTGGTGGCGGGTGACGAGGCCGTCTTCGGCGGTGAGGTGCAAAGCGAACCGGGCGCGGTAGGCGCGTCCGGTGGAGCGGGCGGTCTGGCGGATCTCGCCGAGCACGACCGCGTCGTTGCCGTCGACGAGGATGCGCTCGATGACGGTCGCCGCCTGCCCGGGCACGTGGTGCTCGGCCAGCTCGCGATAGTGCGCAGCGGCATCGGCACGGGTGGCACGGTGGCGGATCCACGGGGTGGCGGCCCGACCGTGCTCGGCCTCCGGCCAGTCCAGCTTCCAGTCGCCCCGCTCGGCATACATCTCGGCGATGCGTTCGGGATCGCCCTCGCCGATCCGTCGCAACAGTTCCTCCACCACGGCGCGGGTGGTCACAGGTGCGGCCATGGACACGACTCATCACTCCGATCCGGGCTCGGCGTCCGACTGACGCGGCGAGATCACCATTCTCGGCAGGGACGGCGGACCGATGCCATTACCTCCCAGGTAACGGGACGGGCCGGGCAGGCCCAGAGAGAGACGGTCTAGGCGGAGTGGCCGAGCCGGGCCGGGTCGACGGCGTGGCGGAAGCCGAACCCCCGGGCGTACCGCTCCACTTCCTCGACCGCCGATGCCGCCAGCCGGTGCAGCTCCCCGCCCAGGGAGCCGGCCACGTGCGGGGTGAGCAGCACATTGGGCAGGTCGTACAGCGGGGAGTCGGCGGGCAGTACCTCCGGCTCGGTGTGGTCGAGCACCGCGTGCAGCCGCCCCGAGACCAGCTCCGCGGTCAGCGCCGCGGTGTCGACGAGTGAGCCCCGCGCGGTATTCACGAGGGTGGCCCCGTCCGGCATCAGGGCCAGCCGGGACGCGTCCAGCAGCCGCCGGGTCTGCGGCAGTTCGGGGGCGTGCAGGCTCACCACATCGCTGCGGGAGAGCAGTTCGTCCAGGGCGACGGCCTCGGCGCCGAGGGCGGCGAGCTCGGCCGGATCGGCGTACGGATCGTGCACGAGCACCCGTAGGTCGAAGGGGCGCAGCAGCTCCAGCACGCGGCGGCCGATGAGGGAGGCGCCGACCAGGCCGACGGTGCGGCGGTAGTTGCCGACGGCGGGGTAGTGGCGCAGCGGGTCGAGGTGGCCGCGGGCGGTCCGGTAGGCGTGAGCGGAGTCCAGGACGCGCTTGTTGGCGAACAGGATGGCGGCGAGGGTGTACTCCGCGACCGGCAGGGCGTTCGCGGCGGCCGAGCTGGAGACGAGCAGCCCCCGCTCCCAACAGGCCTCGGTGACATGGTGTTTGACACTGCCCGCGGCATGCACGACCGCCCGGAGCTCCGGCATCAGCTCCAGCGCCCGCGCGTCCAGCGGAGGGCAGCCCCACCCGGTGAACAGCACCTCGGCCTCGGCCAGCCGCTGCCGCAGGGCGTCCTCGGAACGGGCGGAGCCGAAGTCGGTGACGAGCAGCCCGGGGTCCACATCGGCGACCCGGACCAGCTCCGGAAGGATCCGCTCACCGAGGACGGCGGCCCGGGTCCCGGCACTCATCGCGAGCACGGTGACCGGCCGGCGGGGTGCGGCGGGAGGGGACAGGGGGAGCGAGGGGGTGGAGTCGGAGGCGGGGTGGGTCACTTGACGGCTCCTGCGGTGAGATCCGGAGTCCCGATGGTCACAAACCCCGGCCGCGCCGCCGGGACCGACACGAGGAGGCCCCGGGGCCGCCGCTCCCCAAAGAGGCGGCCCCGGAGCTGTTCGCGGGCTCATCCTTCGGGCGGGTGATCTTGTCGTCAAGAGCGAATTCGCCATTCGATCGAAACGCACACTCAAAACGCACAACCGGGGCGGGCTACGGGCGGACGGTCAGCCGGGGGAGCAGGTCCAGATGCTGCCGCGGCCCCTCCCGCCCCGTTCCGCGGTCCTCCAGCCGGTCCAGCAGCATGCCCGCCGCCCGCGCCCCCACCTCGCGCTTGGCCGGGGCCACCGCCGACAGGGGTACGTCGGCCAGCTCGGCCACCTCGTCGTCGTACGTGATCACCGCCAGGTCCTCCGGCACCCGCACCCCCCGCGCCTGGAGCCGCGGGATCAGCATGATCGCGTCGGTGTCGCTGTGGATGAGGGCAGCGGTCACGCCCCCCTCGGCCACCGCCGCGCACAGGTAGTCCAGGGTCCGCGCGAAGGCCTCCGCCTCGGCGGGCGCCGCCGCCCCGGCCGCCGTGCCCGCCCCGGCCGCAGGCCATGTCCCGGCCGCGGGCCACGCAGGCGCCGGCTCCAGCCCGAGGGTGGCCACGGCCGCCGCGAAGCCGGTCCGCAGCCGCCCCGCCGTCGGGGTCTCCCGGCAGGCCAGCGCGATCCGCTTGTGCCCGCGTTCCGCCAGGTGCGCCACGGCCCGTGCCGCACCGTCCGCGTGGTCGGAGGCCACCCGGTCCAGGGCCGCCGCCGGATGACCCGGCGGGGCCCACCGCTCCACCAGGACGGTCGGCACCGGCAGTTCGGCCGTCCACGCCCCCTCGCCGGGTCCGGGAGCTCCGGCCTCCCAGTTCGGGGTCAGCAGCAGCCCGTCGGCCCCCGTGGAGAGCAGCCGGTCCGCCTGCGTGCGGTCCTCGCCCGCCAGGTACCGGGTCAGTCCCACGGCGAGCCGGGCACCCCGCGCCTCGACCACCTCGCGGGCCCCCCGTACGACGTCCGCGTAGTAGTACTCGGCGGTCGGCACGACCATCCCGATGACCAGCCCGCCGCCCCGGCCCGTACCCGAGCCCGAGCCCGTTCCTGTGCCCGAGCCGGCGCCGCCGTGCTCCGCCCCCGCAGGGTCGGGCTCGAGCCGGCTGATCACCCCGTGCATGCGCCGGATCTCGCCCCGTGCCGCCATCGCCTCGACGTCCCGCCGCAGGGTCACGGGGGAGATGCCCAGCTCCCTGGCGAGGTCCGCGACGCGTGCACTGCCCCGCGCCCGGACGAGGGAGAGGACGCGGGCCTGGCGCTGGTCGACATGCGGTCTCAAGGATCCCCCTGCGGTGTGCCTGGTCCGTGGCCGTGGCCCGAGGTGCGCGTGCGGCTCGATTCCACCACAGAAAGCCGAAACGATCGATTCGATCGAACCCGATCAACCGAAGGACCTCGGCCTCGGCCTCGACGTCATCCGGGCCGCGGCGGGCGAACTGCTGGGTCGCCGGCCGGCGAGGTCCTCGACCGGTTCCGTGCCATGGACTTCGACCCGGAGACCGGCGCGGGCGGGGACATCGTCGGCGCCGGGGTCGCGCTCGACCAGGAGCGGCCCTACGCCGTGGAACTCCAGGACTCGTTCCCGCGACCGCCGCGCTCACCCGGCCCCCGGCCCCCGGCCACCGGCGCCGACATCCGCGAAGTCTTTTGCGATCGTGTGAACTTCTACGCGACCACCGCACTCGCCGCGGCGGTCGCGGCGGCCGACCCCGACCTCGCGGTCTGCTTCGTGGACGAGGGCCGGGCCATCGGAAAGCGGCTCGCCGACCTCTTCTGAGGGTGCCTGCGGGGGGAGTCCCGTAGGAGGTCTGGGCCGCCCCCACCACGACCCCGGGGGGTCGCGGGCGATCTACACTGCCGTCCTGTCGATCATGTGCCGGACGAGTGCGGAGGAACGAAAACCATGCGCCATCTCCCCCTGGGCAGTTCAGGTCTCCAGGTCTCGGCGATCGGGCTCGGCTGCAACAACTTCGGCGGCCGCCTCGACGCCCGGGCCACCCGCACCGTCGTCGACGCCGCCCTCGACGCGGGCATCACCCTCCTCGACACCGCCGACATCTACGGGGGCGCCGGTGGCTCCGAAAGCCACCTCGGCGAGGCCCTCAAGGGCCGCCGGGACCAGGTCGTCCTGGCCACCAAGTTCGGCTACGACGGCGTGGACATGGGCTACGGACCCGCCGCCGGCTCCCGCGGCGGCCGGGCCTACATCCGGCGCGCCGTCGAAGCCTCGCTGACCCGCCTGCAGACCGACCACATCGACCTCTACCAACTCCACAGCCCCGACCCGGCCGTTCCGGTGGCCGAAACCCTCGCCGCGCTCACCGAACTCGTCACCGAGGGCAAGGTCCGCTACATCGGCCACTCCAACTTCAGCGGCTGGCAGCTCGCGGAAGCCGCCCACGTGGCCCGGGAGACCGGTGCGGCCCCCTTCGTATCGGCCCAGAACGAATGGTCGCTGCTCCGGCGTTCGGCGGAGCGCGAGCTCGTCCCGGCCGCCGTCCACTACGGAGTCGGCGTACTGCCGTACTTCCCGCTGGCCAACGGGCTGCTGACCGGCAAGATCCGCCGCGGCGCCCCCGTCCCCGCGGGCTCCCGCCTCGAAGGCCGCGACGCCTACCTCACCGACGAGCGCCTCGACACCGTGGAAGCCCTGGCGGCGCTGGCCGACAAGCACGGGCGCACCGTCCTGGAACTCGCCGTCGGCTGGCTCTCCGCCCAGCCCGGCTGCGCCTCCGTCATCGCGGGCGCCACCTCCGCCGAGCAGGTGCGGGCCAACGCGGCCGTCGCCGACCGGCCGCTCGACGCCGAGCTCCTGGCGGAGGTCGACGCCGTCGCGGGAGCCGCCGCAGGCTGACCGGATCCTGCCCTCAGGAGGCCCCGGGCGAAGGACTGCCGGAAGCGGACCCCGACGGGGACGCCGACGGGGACCCTGACGGGGAGGCAGATGCGGACCCCGACGCGGACGCCGATGCGGACGCCGAAGCCGAGTCCGAAGCCGATGGCGACGGGCTCGGCGAGGCGCTTCCCGTCGGAGCCCCCGTCAGCACCTCCACCTGCCCGGTGTCCAGCGAGTAGTAGGCGCCGACGACGGCCAGCGCGCCCTTCCCCACCAGGGGTGCCAGGTCCGCGTTGGCCCGCAGTTCGTCGGCCGTCACCTTGATCTGATTGCGGATCATCGTGTCGACCGGGTCGGAGCCCGGGTCCTTGACCGTCAGCTCGTACGCCGGCACCAGCGCCCTTTCGATGGCCCGCAGGTTGCCGGGCAGCGGCTTGCCGTCCCGCAACGCCTTGTACGAGGCGTCGATGGCCCCGCAGCGCTGGTGCCCGAGGACCATGATCAGCGGGGTGGCAGACGTGATGGGCCCGTACTCCACCGATCCGGTCACCACCGGGCCGACCGCCTGCCCGCCCGTGCGCAGCACGAACAGGTCGCCGAGCCCGGTGTCGAAGAGCAGCTCCGGCGGCACCCGGGAGTCGATGCAGGCCAGGATCACGCCGAAGGGATCCTGCGCCTGCGCCACCAGTTCGCGGCGGTCCGGATCCCGGTCGGGGTGGTTGAGGCTGCCGCTCACCCAGCGCTTGTTGCCCTCCATCAGGCGGCTGTACGCGCCTTCGGGGGTGCTCGGCCGGGGCTCGGGCGCGGCCGTCGTCGCCTTCGGGGCGCTCTTCGCCGAGCAGCCCGTGAGCAGGGCCGCGGCGGCGGTGAGGCCCCCCGCCAGGACGAACCTGCGGGGCGGAAGTCCTGCTCTGTCCATGGGTCGTACCCCTCGGTGCCGTTCGGACGCGTCCGTACGCCCTGACCGGGGCGATTCTTGGGGGGCCCGGGCCGCGGGTGCGGAAGGCACACACGGGTCGGCCCGGGTTGCCCCCCGACGGCCGAACCTCAGGACACGATGTCCTTGCGGGCGAACCCGCGGAACGCGAGCGCGAACAGCACCACCGCGTACGAGACCGACACCACCGTTCCCTTGATCATGCCGCCCCATTCGAGCTGCGGCTGCAAGGCGTCGGCCCACGCGAACTGCCAGTGCGCCGGCAGGAACTCCCGCCAGGACCCCAGCGCGGTCACCGCGTCCAGCACGTTGCCGACGATGGTGAGACCGACCGCCCCGCCCACCGCGCCCAGCGGGGCGTCCGTCCGCGTCGACAGCCAGAACGCCAGCCCGGCCGTGACCAGCTGAGACACGAAGACGAACGCCACGGCGATCGCGAGCCGCCCGATGGTCTCCCCGGCCGGCAGCGAGCCGCCCGCGGGGAGTTCCAGCGGCCCCCACCCGTAGGCCGCCGTACCCGCGGCGAGTGCCACCAGGGGCAGCAGCACCATCGCGGCCAGGCTGAACCCGAGGGCCACCACCAGCTTGCTCCACAGCAGCCGGGCCCTGGGCACGGGCGAGGCCAGCAGGTACCGCAGCGAGGACCAGCTGGCCTCCGAGGCCACCGTGTCCCCGCAGAACAGCGCCACCGGCACCACCAGCAGGAACCCGGCCGACACGAACAGGCAGGTGGCCGCGAAGTTCGCGCCCGAGGCCGTCGCCGTGTCGATCAGGGTGATCCGGCCGTCGTTGCCGCCGCGGCTGCCGGGGCCGCCGCCGACCGCGAAGGCGATCATCAGGATGAAGGGCAGCGCGGCCAGGATGCCGCCCATCACCAGCGTCCGCCGCCGGCGCCACTGCCGCAGCGCCTCCACGCGCAGCGGCAGCGTCCGGTTCGCCCGGTAGCCGTGGGCGACCTCGCGGCCGATGCCGTCCGGCGTCACGTCGCCGGGCGCGGGCGAACCCGCGTTCGGCTGGGCATTCGCATCCGTCACGGTGTTCATGCCGCGCCTCCGATCAGGGTGAGGAACGCGTCTTCCAGCCGCCGGTGCGGTCCCACTCCGGACACCGGCACCTCCAGCCGTACGAGTTCGGCGATCAGCTCGGCGGCGCTCGCACCGTCCAGCCGTACGAGCAGACCGTCCTCGGCGCTCGCCACGGACTCCACTCCCTCCAGTGCGGCGATCTTCCCGGCGACCGCCTCGTCCACCGGCTCGGCCAGGGACACCAGCAGGACGTCGCCGCCGCCGGTGATCTCGGCGACCTCGCCCGCCTGGACGAGCCGCCCGCGGTCCATGACGACCAGGTGCGTGCAGGACTGCTCGACCTCCGACAGCAGGTGGCTGGAGACGATGACCGTCCGCCCGCCGGCCGCGTACCGGATCATCACGTCGCGCATCTCGCGGATCTGCGGCGGGTCCAGCCCGTTGGTCGGCTCGTCGAGGATCAGCAGGTCCGGCATGCCGAGCATGGCCTGTGCGATCGCGAGGCGCTGGCGCATGCCCTGCGAGTACGTCCGTACCGCCCGCTCCAGCGCGTCGCCGAGCCCGGCGATCTCCAGGGCCTCCTCCATGTGGGAGTCCCCGGCCGGGCGGCCCGTGGCCTGCCAGTACAGCTCCAGGTTGGCGCGCCCCGTCAGGTGCGGCAGGAAGCCGGCACCCTCCACGAACGCCCCCACCCGCGAGAGCACGGGCGCACCCGCCCGGACCTGGTGTCCGAAGACCCGGATCTCCCCGGCGTCCGGAGTGATCAGGCCCATCAGCATCCGCAGGGTCGTGGTCTTGCCCGCGCCGTTGGGTCCGAGCAGGCCGAGCACCTGGCCGCGCTCCACCCGGAAGGACAGGTCCCGTACGGCGTAGCGGTCCTGCGACTTGGCGTAGCGCTTGGTCAGCCCGGTGATCTCCAGCGGTACGCCGGCCAGAGCCGGGTCGGGCTGCGACCCGCCGGCCCGGCCACCGCCCGGCCCCCGGCCGGTCCTGCGGAGCCCCACCAGCGCCGCGGCCAGCAGCGCGGCCCCGAGCGGCATCCACCAGGTCCAGGCGGGCAGTCCGGTGGACGCCGTGCGCACCCCGCCCGCGACGGGCACGGCCAGGGGGCCCTGCGCCGAGACGGTGTACGTCGCCGGGGCGGCGGGGGAGGCGTAGCCGAGGTCGGTGGCGGCGACGACGAGCCGCAGCCGGTGCCCGGCCTCGACCGCGTGGTCGATCGCGGGCAGCTTCAGCTCGACGGTCTTGTCCTGCTGCGCGCCCTCCACCCGGACCGGGGCCACCAGCTGACTCGGCAGCACCTGCCGGCGGCCGTCGGGGCTGACGTCGTACACCTTGCCGAACAGGACGGCCGAACCGTCCTCAGCTGTAGACCTCACCTTTAGGGTGATGGTCGGGGTCCCGGTGATCCGGGTTTCCGTCGTCAGCGGCTCCGATTCGAAGCGGGCGTTCTGCCCGGGGAAGTCCAGCGAGAGGCCGCCCCCGAGGGCGGCGAGCTGCCCGCCGATGCCCGGCAGCGCGGACAGCGCAGGCGGGGCCCCGCCCGCCGGGTTGGCGAAGGTCTGCTCCCGGCCGGCCAGCGCGAACTCGCGCGGCCCGGACAGCAGCCCGGGATACGTGGAGCCGCTCGCTCCGCGCAGGGTGACCTGGCCGTCCGTGGAGTCGATGCCGCCGGAGCGCGAGACGCGGAAGGCGGGGCCGGTGTCCACGGCCGTGTCGTCCTTGAGGTAGCGGTCGAACCAGGTCTCCACCCGGTCCTCGACCCGGTCCGCCTCGCGCATGCCCCCGTCGTGGCCGCCGGCCGCCCAGTCCACGGAGACGGGCGCACCGTTGGCGGCGATCGCCCGGGCCATCGCATCGGCCTGGTCCAGCGGGAAGAGGGAGTCGTCCTGGCCCTGCGTGATCAGGGTCGGCACCTTGATCGCGCCGCCCACCGCAGAGGGACTGCGCCGCTCCAGCAGCGCGCGGGCCTCCGGGTCCGGCTTTCCGGCCACCGCGACCCGTTCGTACATGGCGCACAGCTCCGGCTGGAAACGTCCGCAGCCGGGCGCGGCCGGGGCCGCCTGCGGGGCGGCGCCCGGGGCGGAAGCCCCAGGCTGCAGCCCGCCCGCGGAACCGGTGGTGAAGAAGAGACCCGCCCACAGCTTCTTGAAGACGCCGTTCGGGAAGAGGGAGTCCGCGAGGTTCCAGTAGGTGATCGACGGGGCGATGGCGTCCACGCGGGGGTCGGTCCCGGCGGCGAGCAGCGAAACCGCCCCGCCGTACGAGCCGCCCGCGATGCCGATGCGGGGGTCTCCCGCCGCGTCGAGGCGCACGCCCGGCCGGGCGGCGATCCAGTCGATCAGCCGGGAGACGTCCTTGACCTCGTAGTCGGGGTCGTTCAGCCCGATCTTCCCGCCGGAGCGGCCGAAGCCGCGCGCCGACCAGGTCAGCACGGCGTAGCCGTCGCGGGCGAGGCGCTCGGCCTGCGGACGCATGTCCTCCTTGCTGCCGCCGAAGCCGTGGGCGAGGAGCACGGCGGGACGGTTCGCGCCGCGGTCCTCCCCGGTCGTGAAGTACGAGAGGTCGATCCCGGCGCCGGGCATGTCGAGGACCTTGTCCTCGCGGCGCACGGACGGGGCGTCGCCGGCCGCGGCGGTGGCCGTCAGGGTGCCAGCCCCCGCGACGACGGCGAGCGCGGCGGCGCCCGCGAGCAGGCGGCTTCGGCGGCGCCGGGGCAGTCGGAGCTTCATACGGGAACCCTAAGCGCCAGGCCGCCGGTGGCGGGGCTCCCGCAGGCTGAACTGTCGACGTCCTCAAGGACTACGTGGCCTGCCGCGTGTACCGCGCCTGCGGTATGCGATGCCCGGCGGGGCGGGGCGGGGCGGGGCGGGGCGGGGCGGGGTGGGGTGCCGGGTCTGGCTCGGGGCGCGGCCCCGCCTTCGGTTCCCCGGCCCGGACCGGGGGCGC
>NZ_JBHXKA010000004.1:0-51451 GCF_042722885.1 Streptomyces sp. NPDC058401 | reverse complement strand
CCGGGCTCCGCCCCAGACCCCGCGCCTCCAACGCCGGCGGGGCTGGATGTGCCGCCGGCTGCGGCCCCGGCTGTCGGGCTGCGGTGGTCGTCGTCCGGCGGGAGGATGGCCGCATGTTGCTGGCCGAGGTTGCGCGCGTGTCCCGGGAGGTTGCCGACACCTCTGCCCGGTCGGGGAAGACCGCCCTGCTCGCGGAGCTGTTCGCCGCCGCGCCGCCCGAGGAGGCGGCCCTGGTCGTCTCCTACCTCGCGGGGCGGCTCCCGCAGGGCCGGCCGGGGATCGGCTGGCGCGCGCTCGCCGCGGAGAGCGCACCGGCCGCCGGGCCCACCCTGACCGTGACCGCCGTGGACGAGGCCGTGACCCGGCTCGCCGCCGTCGCCGGGGCCGGCGCCCAGGCCGAACGGCGCCGGATCCTGGACGCGCTGCTCGGCGCCGCCACCGAGGCCGAGCAGCGGTTCCTGCGCAGCCTGCTCGGCGGGGAGGTGCGCCAGGGCGCGCTCGACGCCGTGGCCCTGGACGGGGTGGCCGCCGCGGCCGGCGTGCCCGCCGCCGCCCTGCGCCGGGCCGCCATGCTCGACGGCTCCCTGCCCCGGGTGGCGGCGGCCGTGCTCGCCGACGGGGAGGCGGCCCTGCGCGGGGTCACCCTGCGCGTGGGGAGGCCCGTACAGCCGATGCTGGCGAACACCGCCAAGTCGGTGGCGGAGGCGCTGGGCGCGCTCGGGCCGTGTGCGGTGGAGGAGAAGCTCGACGGGATCCGGGTGCAGGTCCACCGCGAGGGGGACGAGGTACGGGTGTACACGCGCTCCCTCGACGAGATCACCGGCCGGCTGCCGGAGGTGGCGGACCTGGCCCGGTCCTTTCCGGGCGACCGGTTCATCCTCGACGGGGAGGTCATCGGACGTTCCGCCGCGGACGGGCGGCCGGTGCCGTTCCAGGAGGTGGCGAGCCGGGTCGGCTCCCGCGCCGACGTCGAGGCCGCCCGGCGGACCCTCCCGGTCGTCCCCTACTTCTTCGACGTGCTGGTCGCGGGCGGCCGGGTCCTCCTCGACCTGCCGGTGCGCGAGCGGTACGCGGAGCTCACCGCCCTGGTACCGGAGGAGTTCCGGGTCGGCCGGCTCGTGGTCGAGGACCCGGCGGCGCAGGCCGCCGAGGCGGCGGAGTTCTGGACGCGGACCCTGGGCCGGGGACACGAGGGCGTGATGCTGAAGGCCCTCGACTCCGCCTACGCGGCCGGCCGGCGCGGCAAGCACTGGCTGAAGGTGAAACCGGTGCACACCCTCGACCTGGTCGTGCTCGCCGTCGAGCGGGGCCACGGCCGGCGCACCGGCCTGCTGTCCAATCTGCACCTGGGCGCCCGGACCGCCGACGGCGGCTACGCGATGCTCGGCAAGACCTTCAAGGGGCTCACCGACGAGATGCTGCGCTGGCAGACCGAGCGGCTCGGCGAGCTCGCCGTCGAGGACGACGGCCACACGGTCCGGGTGCGCCCCGAACTGGTGGTGGAGATCGCCTACGACGGCCTGCAGCGCTCCCCGCGCTACCCGGCCGGGGTCGCCCTGCGCTTCGCGCGCGTCCTGCGCCACCGCCCCGACAAGCGGGCGCAGGACGCGGATACCGTGGAGACCGTGCTCGGCGGTCCGGCGGCATCGGCCCCCGGGCCCGGTCCGGGCGCGGCCCCGTAGGACGGATTTACCTCAGAGGCAAAGCGGATTGCCAGAGAGGTAAGTATCTGGCTCAATCGGGGCATGACAACCGGTCCTGCCCCCGGCGACACCACCCCCGACGCCGAGCTGCCCACCGTGGCCCCGCAGCTGCGCGATCTGCGCCGCCGGGCCGGGCTCACCCTGGAGGCCGCCGCCGCCCGGGCCCGGCTCTCGCCGGCGCACCTGTCGCGGCTGGAGACCGGCCGCCGCCAGCCCTCGCTGCCGCTGCTGCTCGGGCTCGCCCGCACGTACGGCACGACGGTCTCGGAGCTGCTCGGGGAGACCCCGGCCGTAGCCGATCCCATCGTACGGGCCGGCGGCCCGGGCGCCCGCGAGGCGGACGGCTGGACGTACTGGCAGGCGGGCGGCTCCGGCCGCGGGATGCAGGCGCTGCGCGTGCACGTCCCCTACGGGCGCAGCCAGGGCGAGCTGGTCCGCGTACATCCCGGGGAGGAGTGGCTGTACGTGCTCCAGGGGCGCCTGCGGCTGCACCTGGGGGAGACCGAGCACCTGCTGGAGCCCGGGGACAGCGCCCACTTCGACTCGCTCACCGCGCACCGGATCGGCGCGGCCTCGGCGGCCGGGGCGGACCTGCTGTTCGTCCACACCCTGCTGCAGAGCAGCCTCGCCGGCCTGTGCCTCGGCGGCGGCGCCGGTACGACCACACACGACCGATAGGCGAGGAGCCGTACGCCATGCCCGATACGCAGCAGACCCAGCAGGCTCAGCCGACCGACCAGGCCCAGCCGACCGAGCAGGCTCAGCCGACCGACCAGGCTCAGCAGCCCGAGCGGACCCAGCAGAAGCAGCAGTCGAAGTTTCCGCGCGGTCTCATCATCCGGCTCATCGCCTATTTGTTCGTGGGCCACTTGTTCGCGTTCTTCGTCTACCTGCTCTTCGTGCTGGGTGCGCAAAACCAGTGACAGCGGGCCGGAATTTCCGTACACGGCTCTAGGAACCTACAGGTCCTGAAGCTACCCTCCGCGCATGATTTCCACGGTTGTCTGGGGTACCGGCAACGTCGGCCGTTTGGCCATCCGTGCCGTAGAGGCCCATCCGGCGCTGAAGTTGGCCGCCGTCATCGTCCACAATCCAGAAAAGGTCGGCCGCGACGCCGGTGAACTCGGCGAACTCGACTACGAGACGGGCGTCGCGGCCACCGACGACATCGAAGCGGTCCTCGCGGCCCGTCCGCAGGCGGTCGTCTACGCGGCGTCCGGCGACATCCGCCCCGACGACGCCCTCGCCGACATCACCCGGGCGATCCGCTCCGGTGCCGTCGTCGTGAGCCCCGCCCTCTATCCGCTCTACGACTACCGCAGCGCGCCACCGGAGTTCCTCGACCCGGTCACCGCCGCGGTCGCGGAGGGCGGCGGTTCGCTCTTCGCCTCCGGCGTCGACCCCGGCTGGGGCAACGACGTGCTCCCGCTGCTGCTCAGCGGGCTCGGCACCCGGATCGACGTGATCCGCTGCCAGGAGATCTTCGACTACTCCACCTACGACCAGCCGGACTCCGTCCGCTACCTCATCGGCATGGGCCAGCCCATGGACTACGAGCCGATGATGCTCATGCCGTCCATCCCGACCATGGTGTGGGGCGGGCAGATCCGGATGATGGCCCGGGCGCTGGGCGTCGAACTCGACGACATCCGCGAGACCGTGGAGCGCCGCGCCCTCGACACCACCGTCACCACGCGCACGATGGGGGAGTTCGAGGGCGGCACCCAGGGCGCCATCCGCTTCGAGGTCCAGGGGATCGTCGAGGGCGAAGCGCGCATCGTCATCGAGCACGTCACCCGCATCCACGCCTCCTGCGCCCCCGACTGGCCGTCCCCGCCCGACGGCGGCGACGGCGCCCACCGGGTGATCATCGAGGGCCGCCCGCACATCGAGGTCACCATCGAGGCCACCGACGAGGGCGAGAACCGCTCCGCCGGCGGCAACGCCACCGCCGTCGGACGCCTCGTCGGAGCCATCGACTGGCTGGTGGAGGCCGAGCCGGGCCTCTACGACGCCCTGGACGTCCCGCTGCGCCCCGCCGTCGGCAAACTCGGAAGGAAACTGTCATGAGGATCGACATACCCGAAGGCCAGCACCCCATCGAGTACGTGTGGGGCGACCTGGTCCCCGGCATCGGGATGGCCGCCGCCAACTTCTCCCTGTCGGTGTACGCCCACACCACCCTGGGACTGCGGGAGTTCGAGGCGGCCCGGCTGCGCGTCGCGCAGATCAACGGCTGCATCTTCTGCCTGGACTGGCGCACCGACCGGGACGGGGAGAAGGTCGAGGACGAGTTCCCCGACGCCGTCACCGACTGGCGCACCACGGACCGGTTCGACGAGCGGACCCGGCTCGCGGCGGAGTACGCGGAGCGGTACTGCCTGGACCACCACGGCCTGGACGAGGAGTTCTGGGACCGGATGACGGCCCGCTACAGCCAGGTGGAGATCGTGGAGCTGACGATGAGCATCGGCTCCTGGCTGGCCTTCGGCCGGCTCAACCACGTGCTCGGCCTCGACAGCGTCTGCGTGCTGCCGGGCCACTGAGTGCGGGCCACCGAGCGCGCGGCGCGTGCGGTGCGCACACGGGGCCGGGGCCGTCGGAGGATCCGACGGCCCCGGCCTTCGTGCTGTCCGCGCCAGGAACGACCTAGAGGTCGGTGGCGATGATCTTCTCGATGTTGCGCTCGGCGAGCGCCGTGATGGTGACGAACGGGTTGACGCTGGTGTTGCCGGGGATCAGCGCCCCGTCGATGACGTACAGGCCCGTGTAGCCGTGCAGTCGGCCGTAGTTGTCGGTGGCCTTGCCCAGGATCGCGCCGCCGAGGGGGTGGTAGGTGAGGTGGTCGCCCCAGATCTTGTTGGTGCCGAAGAGGTCGGTCCGGTAGATCGTCCCCTCCTTCTTGTTGATCTTGTCGAAGATGGTCTTCGCCATGTCGATCGACGGCTGCTTCCACGCCGTCTGCCAGTTCAGCTCGACCCCGCCCGTGGAGGCGTTGTACGTGAACTCCGCGCGGTTCGGGTTCTTCGTGATGGACAGGTAGAACGAGGCGTAGGTCTCGATGCCGGTGGGCAGCGGGGCCACCTCGGCGAACGCGCCGCCCGCGTCCCAGTTGTCGATGCCGCCACAGGGGATGGAGGCCTGCACCTTGCCGGTCGCGTCCCACATGTGGTTGGCGCGGCCGACCATGACGTTGCCGTTGTCGCCCCAGCCCTTGCCGATCTCGCCGTTCAGGTTGGGCAGGGCGCCGGTGGCCTTGAGCCGGACGAGCAGCTTGCTGGTGCCGACGCTGCCGGCCGCGAAGAACACCTTGTCCGCGACGACGGTCTTGGTGCCCACGGTGTCGCCGGTGGTGTTGATCTGGTCGATGACGACCGTGAACCCGCCGCCGGAGGCGGGGGAGACCGAAGTCACCTTGTGCAGGGGCGAGATGGTGACCTTGCCGGTGGCCTTGGCCTGGGCGATGTAGGTCTTCTGGAGGGACTTCTTGCCGGCGTTGTTGCCGTAGAGGATCTCCCCGGCGACCGCGGACTTCGGGACGGTCCCGGCCGATTCCTGCTTCATGTAGTCCCAGTCGTACACGTCCGGGACGAAGACGAACGGGAACCCGGCGCGCTGGGCGTGCTTGCGGCCGACACGGGCGAACTGGTAGCAGTCGACGGTGTCGAACCAGGCCGGGTCGATCAGGCCGACGCCGAGGCCCGCGTTGGCGCGCGGGTAGTAGGTGCTGTACATCTCCTCCGCGTCCACGGTCGGCAGGACGGCGCCGAAGTTCTCGCGCTTCGGGGTGACCGCCATGCCGCCGTTGACCAGCGAGCCGCCGCCGACGCCGCGGCCCTGGTAGACGATGATCCCGCCCATCTCCTCGGCGTCCAGGATGCCGGTGTAGCGCGGGACGGCGGAGTCGATGGGGAAGCCCAGGAAGTTGCTCAGGGGCGCCTTGGTCTTGGTGCGGAGCCAGTAGGCGCGGTAGTCCGGCTTGGTCGTGTTACAGAAGATCTTGCCGTCCGAGCCGGGGGTGTCCCAGGCCATGCCCATTTCGATCATGTGGACGTCGACACCGGCCTGGGCGAGCCGCAGGGCGGCAACGGAGCCGCCGTACCCGGTACCGATCACGAGGGCCGGTACGTGCGCTCCGTTGTCGATCGGGCCGGCGGCGGCCGCGCCGGCCGTGGCGGCCTGGGCCTGGGACGGGGCGATCTGACCCGCAAGGGCCATTGCTCCCAGGATGGAACCCGTTCTACCGAGAAATCCTCGACGCGAGACGCCGTTCTGGCTCGTTTTGTGCAGGCCTTTGTCGCTCATGTGAGCTTCCTCACTCTAGGCGGAATGAGAACGAGTTCTACTGCCGAGTGCTTGCGAAGTCACTAGATACGTCAAGGCGTATTTCGTCGGCGGTGGTCGTGGGCGGCCCTCGTTCACGGCCCGCGGAAAGGGCTCGAAGGTCCCATCGGACGCTGGGAACGACCACCCGCTGTGGAGGGATGGTGATCCCGGAGTGACCGTGGAGCCCCGGGCGAGGCGGCTCGCGGGGGAGCCGCATCCGCGCGAATCCACCACGTCAGAAGTCGAACGCGTTACGGGACGCCGCGCCGGGCCGGGCCGCCCGGGCCCTCGGCGCACGCCGCCACTCCGTCGTGGCTGCATCCCGCGGGCCCCGAGGCCGAAAAGCGACAAACCGCAAGGTGGGCCCGTGGCCGGCGCCCGAATCTTTTTACCTTCGCCGCACGTTCCTGTTCCGGACCCCGACCGGTGTTACAGGTCCGGCGCACCCCGTCCCGCGCCCTCGCGTACAGAAGGGGAACGCGCGCGGTCGCCGGTCCAGACCAGGATCAGCGTCGAGGCGGCCGCCGCGAAGGCGCACCAGGTGGAGGCGAACTCCAGCCGCCACAGCGCGGCGCAGACGAGCGCCCCGGCCCCCATGAGGAGGCCGAGCAGGCGCAGCCGGCGGTCCCCCGCGAGGAGCAGGGCGCCGAGCGTGGCGAACAGGTAGCCCGCCAGGGCCAGGGGCATCCACGGAACGTTCACGCCGTAGCCGAGGGTGTGGCCGCGGACCTCGGCGCTCACCGGGCGGGTCGCCAGGCAGTACGCGAGGTACGCGCCGGTGGCGAGCCCGACGGCGGCCGGCGGGCGCAGCCGGGCTCTGACCTCGGGCGCGGCGGCGAGCAGCACCGCGAGCGGCACCCATACGGGCAGCAGCGGGAGCGCGATCACCGCCCAGGCGGTGGTGGCCGGGCCGCAGCCGCCGCCGGAGCGCCAGACGGCGGCTTCGATCAGCTGGTGCGCGCCCAGGATCAGCGGGAGCGCCGCGACGGGCAGGTCCCGGGCGCGGCGGGTCCGGGCGAGGCAGGCGATCCCGACGGCGGTGATGACCGTCCCCGCTGTCAGATCGGCCGTCGCGCTCCAGCACATGGGGCCCTCCCGGTCTCACGGTAAACCGAGGTGCGGACGTCTGCCACACCACGGATCATTGGAAAAACTCGACAAGATGCAGAAGAATCCTGCACGAGTCTTGCCGTGTTTCCGTGCGGGGTCCTACTGTCCCGGCCATGCCCCCAAGAAGAGCCGCACGAAGAGCCGCAAGCCGAGCCGCAAGCCGAGAAGCAGGCCGCTCCGCAGCCGGCGCAGCGAGCAGAAGAGCCGTTCCCGCACGGGCCGCCGCCGTCCTGGCGGTGTTCACCGCCTCCGCCCTCGGCCTCGGCGCCCTGGGCGCGGGCGCGGCCGAAGCCCGGCCCGCCGCTGCGGACCCCGCGGCGCCCACGGCCGTCACCCGGGCCGCCCTCGACCCCGCACTGGCCGAGGGTCGGGGAGCCAGGGTGGACTTCGCCGAGCAGGAGGCGGAGAACGCCGCCACCTCCGGCACGCTCATCGGCCCCGACCGCACCGCGTACTCCCTGCCCGCCGAGGCCTCCGGCCGCAAGGCGGTGAAGCTGGCGCCGGGCCAGTACGTGGAGTTCACCCTGCCCGCGGCGGCCGACGCCCTCACCGTCCGCTACAGCCTCCCCGACGCCCCCGCCGGCGGCGGCATCACCGCCCCGCTCGACGTCACCGTCAACGGCAAGAACCGCCGCTCCATGACGCTGACCTCGCAGTACTCCTGGCTGTACAACCAGTACCCCTTCAGCAACGACCCGCAGGCCGGCCTCCTGCACCCCGACTGGTGGATCACCGAGTGCGCCTGCGTCCCGGCGGCCACCACCCCGGCCCCGGTCATCGCCAAGCCCTTCCGCCCCACCCACATGTACGACGAGCAGCGCCTGCTCCTGGGCCGCACCTACCGGGCGGGCGACAAGGTCCGGCTCACCGTCCCGGCCGGCAGCCCCGCCGCCTGGACGGTCATCGACCTGCTCGACTCGCAGCGCGTCGGCGCCCCGCACGTGGAGGCGGTCGCCGCCAACGCCCTCCTGTTCGGCGCCGACCCGACGGGCCGACGGGACTCCGCCGACGCCATCGACCGGGCCATCGCCTTCGCCAAGCGCCACCGGCTCCCGGTCTACCTGCCGCCGGGCACCTACCAGGTCAACCGGCACATCATCGTGGACGACGTCACCGTCACCGGCGCCGGCAGCTGGTACACCACCGTGAAGGGCAAGGGCGTCGGCTTCTACGGCAAGGAGGCCGCCGACGGCGGCAGCCGGAACGTCCACCTCTCCCGCTTCGCCATCGAGGGCGACGTCCGCGAACGCGTGGACACCGACCAGGTCAACGGGGTCGGCGGCGCGATGAGCGACTCCACCGTCGACTCCCTCTACATCCACCACACCAAGGTCGGCCTCTGGTTCGACGGGCCGATGCGCAACGTGAAGGTCACCCGCAACGTCATCACCGACCAGATCGCCGACGGCCTGAACTTCCACACCGGAGTCACCGACTCCCTCGTCCAGGACAACTTCGTGCGCAACACCGGCGACGACGGCCTCGCCATGTGGGCGGAGAAGACCACGAACACCCGCAACACCTTCGACCACAACACCGTGCAGAGCCCCACGCTGGCCAACGGCATCGCGATCTACGGCGGCGCCGACACCACCGTCACCGCCAACCTTGTGGCCGACCCGGTCCGAGAGGGCAGCGCCCTGCACGTCGGCTCCCGCTTCGGCGCCGAACCCTTCACCGGCAGCCTGCGGATCGACGGCAACACCACGGTGCGCGCAGGCACGTACGAGCTGAACTGGAACATCGGGCTCGGCGCGATCTGGTTCTACGCCCTGGACCGCAGCATCGACCAGGCCGACATCCAGGTCACCGGCAACTCCTTCCTCGACAGCACCTACAACGCGATCATGCTGGTCAGCGACTGGCCGGTGAAGGACAAGGTCCGCATCGAGAACGTCCACTTCAAGGACGTCCGCGTCGACGGCACCGGCACCTCCGTGGTCAGCGCGCGCGTGGCCGGGTCGGCGAGCTTCGAGAACGTCGACGCCCGGGGCGTCGGGGCCGTCGGCGTCAACAACTGCGGCTCCTTCAACTTCCCCGCCACCGGCTCGGAGTTCACCCTCGCCGACCGCGGCGGCAACGACGGCGGCGGCACCACGGGTCCCTGGCTGGCCGGCTGGGAACTGCCCAACACCATCACCTGCGACGACCGCCCGCCGGTCGTCGCCCCGCCGGCGCCGAGCCCCTGGTGAACGCCGGTTGATCACCGCTCCGCCGCTCCCGGGGGTTCGAGCGGCGGAGCGGTCACCGCGCAGTTCGTGCGGCACTGCGGGTGACAGGCCCCGGGCGCGGGGGAGCGTACGGTCGTCCAGGCCAGGGCCGCCCCGGCCACCAGCACCCCGGCGCACCAGAACATCGCCCGCCCGAAGGACGCGTCGAAGGCCCCGGCCGAGAGGTACGCGTCCGGCCCCATCCCGGCCAGCAGCGGCAGCGCGGCCACCGCGAGGAGCCCGGCGGCGCGCGCGGCCGCGTTGTTGATGCCGCTGGCCAGGCCCGCCCGGCCGGGGTCCACCGAGGACAGGACGGTCGCCGTCAGCGGGGCCACCAGGGCCGCCATGCCCAGGCCCATCACGAGCAGCGCCGGCAGCACGTCCCGTACGTACGAGGCCTCCGGGCCCACCCGCACCATCAGCAGCATCCCGGCCGCGCACAGCAGCGGCCCCGCGGTCAGCGGGATCCGCGGCCCGATCCGCTCCCCGAGCTGCGCGGAGCGGGCCGACAGCAGCAGCATCAGGGCCGTGGTGGGCAGCAGGGCGGCGCCGGCGGCCAGCGCCGAGTATCCGGAGACCACCTGGAGCTGGAGCACCACGAGGAAGAAGAAGCCGCCGAAGGCCGCGTACACGCACAGGGTGACCAGATTGACGGCCGTGAACCGGCGCGAGGCGAAGATGTCCGGGGGCACCATCGGATCGGCCCGCCGCCGCTCGACCACCACGAACGCCCCGGCCAGCAGTACGCCGCCCACGGCGGCGACCGCCACCAGCGCGGTGCCGGAACGGGCCTCGATGAGCGCGTAGGTCAGCAGCGCGAGCGAGGCCGCCCCGAGGACCGCCCCGGCCACGTCGAACCGGCCGTGCGCCACCGGATCGCGCGACTCCGGTACGTGCCGCAGCGCGACCGGGACGCAGAGCGCGGCCACCGGCACGTTCAGCAGGAAGACCCAGCGCCAGCCGGGCCCGTCCACCAGCCAGCCGCCCAGGAACGGCCCCACCGCGGCGCCCACCCCGCCGAACCCCGACCACAGGCCCACCGCGCGGGCCCGGTCGTCCGCATGGATGGACCCCTGGATCAGCGCGAGCGATCCGGGTGTCAGCAGCGCCCCGCCGACGCCCTGAAGGGCTCGGGCGGCGATGAGTACCCCGGCGTTCGGGGCGATCCCGCACAGCAGGGAACCCACCGCGAACCACACCACCCCGAGCACGAAGATCCGGCGGCGCCCGAACCGGTCCCCGAGCGCCCCGCCGACCAGGATCAGGCCCGCGAGGGTCAGCAGGTAGGCGTTGACCGTCCACTGGAGCACCGCCAGGTCGGCGCCGAGATCCCGTCCGATGGCGGGCAGGGCCACATTGACCACGGTCGAGTCGAGCAGCGCCATGGCGGACCCGAGCACGGTGGTCAGCACGATCCACCGGCCCTGGGCGGTACCGAGCCGTACCCCGGGGGCGGGCGGCGGGACGGGGGCGGTCATTCCCCCAGGCTGGACCGCGGCGCCGGGAACAGCCACCCGGCGGGGCCGGGAACAGCCACCCGGCGGGGCCGGGAACAGCCACCCGGCGGGGCCGGTACGGCTCAATAGGCCCTCTTGTACGGAGCATGACACCTCCCGCACCATGGCCCGCGCACGTCACGCACACCCTTTCCGCACGACCTGCACACGGCGTACGAGGAGACCACACGTGGCACGAAGCGACACCCGACGAACCTCCGGCTCACGATTACGACTGCTGCGCACAGGGCTCGCCGCCCTCACCGCGGCCCTGCTGCTGCCCCTGGGCGCGGGAGTGGCCGCAGCCGCACCGGACCCCGGACCCACCCCGGGCGCGGCCGAGCGCAAGATCGAACCGAGCCTGCGCACCCAGCTCGACGGCTCCGGGAAGGCCGTCTTCTGGGTCTACCTCGACAGCGCCGCCGACCTCACCTCCGCGGCCCGGCAGCAGACCCGCACGGCCAAGGCAGAAACGGTTCTGCGGCTGAAGAAGGACCACGCCGCGCGCAGCCAGGCCGAGCTGATCAAGGCCCTGGACGGCGCGAAGGCCGAGTACACCTCGTACTGGATCGTGAACGCGGTCCGCGTCGTCGGCACCGAGAAGCTCGCCGGGGCACTGGCCCAGCGCCCCGAGGTCGCCCGGATCGACGCCGACGACAAGGTCGACCTCCCCAAGCCCGCGGAGGGCAAGCGGGAGAAGATCGCGGCCGACGCCGTCGAATGGAACATCGACCGCATCAAGGCGCCGCAGGTCTGGGACCAGCTGGGCGTGCGCGGCGAGGGCATCGTCGTCGCCAACATCGACAGCGGCGTCGACTACACGCACCCGGCGGTGGCCAACCAGTACCGCGGCAAGAACGCGGACGGGACCTACGACCACAACTACAGCTGGTTCGACCCGGCGGGGGTCTGCCCCACCGCGGCCCCCTGCGACAACAACGACCACGGCACCCACACCATGGGCACCATGGTCGGCGACGACGGCGGCGCCAACAAGATCGGTGTCGCCCCGGGAGCGAAGTGGATCGCCGCCAAGGGCTGCGAGACCACCTCCTGCTCCGAGGCCTCGCTGCTGGCCGCCGGCCAGTGGATCGTCGCGCCCACCGACCTCAACGGCCAGAACCCGCGCCCCGACCTGGCCCCGCACATCGTCAACAACTCCTGGGGCGGCACGGGCGGCGACACCTGGTACCAGCAGATCGTCGACACCTGGCGCGCGGCCGGCATCTTCCCGGCCTTCTCCAACGGCAACTCCGGCCCGGGCTGCGCCACCAGCGGCTCGCCCGGCGACTACGACAGCTCCTACAGCTCCGGCGCCTTCGACATCAACGGCGCGATCGCCTCGTTCTCCTCGCGCGGCGCGGGCCCCGGCGGCATCGTCAAGCCGAACATCTCGGCTCCCGGTGTGAACGTGCGCTCCTCCGTCCCCGGCGGCTACGCGTCCTTCTCGGGCACCTCCATGGCCTCGCCGCACACGGCCGCCGCCGTGGCCCTGCTCTGGTCCGCCGCGCCCGCCCTCGAAGGCGACATCGCGCAGACCACGGCCCTGCTGGACGGCACCGCGCTGGACACCGACAGCAGCCAGTGCGGCGGCACCGCCGCCGACAACAACGTCTTCGGCGAGGGCAAGCTCGACGTGCTCGCCGCCGTCAACGCCGCCCCGCGCGGCGCGATCGGCGCCCTCGGCGGCACCGTGCGCTCCGGCGGGCAGCCCGTCGCCGGTGTGAAGATCGTCGCCGACGGCCCGATCGACCGTACGACGACCACCGCGGCCGACGGCACGTACGGCTTCGCCTCCCTGTCCGTGGGCGACTACGCGGTGACCGCGTCGAAGTTCGGCTACGGGCAGCAGGCCGCGACCGTGTCGGTGACCGAGAACGCCACCGCGACGGGCGACATCGACCTCGTCCAGGCCGAATCCGGCAAGCTCACCGGCACCGTCTCCTCGGCCGCGGGCCCCGTCGCCGGCGCCGCGGTGAGCATCGCGGACACCCCGGTGACCGCGACCACCGACGCGCAGGGCCGCTTCGAGGTCACCCTGCCGCACGGCACGTACGACGTGAACGCCACCCACGCCTCGCGCTGCCTCACCGGCGGCACGGCCAAGGTCACCCTCACCGGGGACGCCACCGTCGCGGTGAACCTCCCCGAACGCACCGACACCTACGGCTACGCCTGCGCCACCTCGAACACCGGCCCGTACCAGCCGGGCGACCGGCGGCTCGCGCTGACCGGCGACAACACCACCGAGCGCGTCGACCTGCCCTTCCCGCTGCCGCTCTACGGAAAGACGTACGGGCAGGCCTGGATCGGCACGAACGGCACGGTCAGCCTCGGCGGGAACAACACCGGCGACATCAACGGGGACATCCCGAGCACGGCCACGCCCAACGCGGCGCTGTACCCGTTCTGGGACGACCTGGTCGTCGGCGCCGACGGCAGCGGATCCGGAGTCTTCACCGCGGTCACCGGCACGGCGCCGCACCGCAGTTACGTCATCGAATGGCGCCAGGTGTCGCACTGGTCGGCGCAGTCCGACACGTTCTCCTTCTCGGCCGCGATCGGCGAGGACGGCACCGTCCGGTACACCTACAAGGGCACCGGCGGCACCGGCATCAAGGGCGGCTCCACCGCCACGGTCGGCGTGGAGAACGCCACCGGCACCGACGCCTACAAGTACTCCTTCAACACCCCCGTGATCACGGACGGCCTGTCCGTCTCCTTCCGCACCACCAAGAGCGGCGTGGTCGCGGGCCGGGTGCTCGACGCGAACGACGGCAACGGGGTCGCCGGAGCCACCGTGACCCTCGGCACGGGCGCCACCGCGGTCTCCGCCACCACGGCGGCCGACGGCGGGTACGTGGTCCAGAGCCCCTCGGGAGTACGGGAACTCGCCCTGACCGCCGCCCAGTACGAGCCGGTGGCGGCCACCGTGGACGTCAAGGCGGCCGACGTCACCCAGGTGACCCGGTCCCTGCGCACCGGCAAGGTGACCCCGTCGAAGCCGGCGGTGGAGATCGTCCTGCCGCCCGGCCAGAAGCGGACGCGGACCCTCGACCTCACCAACCCCGGTCTCGGCACGGCCTTCACGGCGGCCGAGGACGCGGCCTGGCTGACCGCGACCCCGGGCACCGGTGACCTGCCGACGGGCGGGAAGGCCCCGCTCACCCTGTCCGTGGACACCACGGGCCTGACCCCGGGCACCGTCCTCACCGCCGACCTGAAGATCACCTCGGCCAGCGGCCGGACCCCGGTGCTCACCGTCCCCGTCAAGCTCGTCGTCCCGCGCTACCAGGTCGCCCTGGACGCCGGCGCCACGGCCGCGAGCACCGACTCGCTGGGCGACGGCTGGTCCCCGGACCGCAAGTACACGACGGGCTCGTACGGCTACCAGGGCAACGCCTCGGCCCAGTCCACCAGCCGCACGATCGCGGGCACGGACGACCAGAAGCTCTTCCGCAACGCCCGTGAGGGCATGTACGAATACCGCTTCGACAACGTCCCCAACGGCACCTACACCGTGGAACTGGGCTTCGCGGAGCTCTCCTCCACCAAACCGAACAAGCGCGTCTTCGACGTCCTGGCGGAGGGCGCCCAAGTACTGCCCTCCCTGGACATCGCCCTGGAGGCGGGCTCCTACACGGCCCTGACCCGCACCTACACGGTCACGGTCACGGACGGCACCCTCAACGTCCGCTTCGTCACCCACACCGGCTTCGGCAAACCCCTGCTGAACTCCCTGCGCGTGACGGACCGCCCCGACAAGACCTGACCGACAGCACGACCGACAGCACGACGGGCGGGGCGCCTCCGGGCGTCCCGCCCCCTGCTTTTCAGCCTCTGGGCCCGGCAGGCGGGAGCCGTCGGCGTGGACGAGTGCCGGGATGTCCTTGTCGTTCGGCGGCTTCACGAAGACGGGCCTGCGCAGCCCGTACGGCGTCATCCGGTTTCGGATCCGGCCGGGGCGTCAGCCGCGGCGGTACTGGTCCACCAGGATCGTGACGGATTCGCCGGCCGGGGCCTCGACCAGTCTGACGATCGCGACCTCGCTCCGGTCCGGGCTGCGCACGCAGAACGGCCGGGTCTTCGCGAGGGCGGCGAACGGCAGGGCGGCGGCCGGGCGGGTCCCGATGCCCTGGAGACAGGCGGCCACGGACAGTTCCCCGGAGTCGGAGACGAAGGAGTCCGACTCCTCGGAGGGCAGCAGGGACCGGCCGTCGTGCGCCAGGTACCAGGCGGCCGACTCCGCGGGCACCACCTTCCCGGCCCTCAGGTCGAACTCGTATCCGGAGTCGGGGGCGGTGAGCCGGGCCTTCGCGTAGCCGGGCAGGTACGCGGCGGCCGGGTCGGCGGGGTCGGCCGGGGTGGCGCCGGCCGTGGGCGTGGCGGAGGTAGGCGCGGAGGCCTTGGGGTCGGCGGGCGGGACGCTGGTGACGGGGCCGGGGCCGGGGCCGGTGCTCGGGGCCTCGCCCGTGGGGCCGTCCAGGTAGTACACGGTTCCGGCGGCGGCCAGCAGGGCGCCGGCCACCAGGAGGGCGGGCAGTACGGGAAATCGGCGTCCGCGGCCCGGCACGGGGGTGGACGGCGGTGCGGGGGCGGGGACGAAAGCAGCTGCCGGGGCCGGGGCCGGGGTCTGTCCGGTGGGCCGGGCACCGGCGTCCGGCCCCGGTCCGGGGGAGGCCGGGGCAAGGCCCGCCCGGCCCGGGGCCGCGGTGGCCGTTCTGGTCGCCTGGAACGGCGCGGGCGCCGGCGCGGGCCGGACGGTGTTGCCCCCGGCCCCGCCGCCCCCGCCGGCCCCGCCGCCCCCGAGCTCCTCCCGGACCGGCCGGGGCAGCCAGCCGTCGGTGAACTCCGGCTGCCCGCACACCAGCGGGTGGGCCCGTACGGAGGCGATCACCTCGGCCGGCTGCGGACGGTCCTCGGGGTGCTTCGCGAGGCACCACGAGACGAGGCCGTACAGCTCGTGCGGCACCCGGGTGAGGTCGGGGTGCTCGTGGACGACCCGGTAGAGGGCGCTGGACTCCGGCCCGTTCCCGAAGGGGGCGATCCCGCACGCGACGTACGCGGCCAGCGTCCCGAGCGCGAAGACGTCGGTCGCCGGCGTCGCCAGATGGCCGAGCGCCTGCTCCGGCGCCATGAACGCCGCCGTGCCGATGCGCAGCCCCGTACCGGTCAGCGCGGCGGCGTCGGCCGCCCGGGCGATGCCGAAGTCGATCACGCGGGGGCCGTCCCCGGCGAGGAGCACGTTCGCCGGCTTCAGGTCGCGGTGGACCACGCCCGCTCCGTGGATGGCCTGGAGCGCCTCGGCTATGCCCGCGAGGAGCAGCAGGACCGTGCGGGCCGGCAGCGGCCCGTGCCGCCGTACGACCTCGTGGAGCGAGGGGCCGGCCACGTACGCGGTGGCGAGCCACGGCGTGGGGTCCTCGACCCCCGAGTCGATGACCTGGGCCGTGAACAGGCCGTGGATCCTGCGGGCGCTGGCCACCTCCCGGGCGAACCGCCGGCGGAACTCGGGGTCGGAGGCGAGCTCCCTGCGGACGGCCTTCAGTGCGATGGGGCGGCCGCCGGGGGTGTGGGCCAGGTAGACCACGCCCATGCCGCCGGAGCCGAGCCGGGCGTGCAGGCGGTAGCCGCCGATCTCCCGGGGGTCGTCGGCGGACAGTGCCGTCGGGGCCGGCTCTGCGCCGGGGTGTTGCTCGGACATGCGGTGGCTCTTTCGACGAGGCGGGACGCGCCGCGCCGCGATTCGCCGCGCTGTGCCGCGATGCGATGCGATGCGCCGCGATGCGGCAGGGGCCTGCGCGCATCGTGCCATGAATTGACTGAATTTTCAGTCAGTGCCAGAGTGGGCGACACGTGCCCGCACCATCCGCCCGCGTGACGGCCCTTCGCGGACGGAGGGCGCACCCTTGTCTCAGGGGCCCGGGACGGTCGGCCCGTGCCGTGCCTCCCGCGCCCGTCCTGGCCGGATGCAGTGCGTCCCGTCAGCCCTTGATCGGAGCCCTCCCGTGTCCCACCTGCCCCCCACGCGCCGGACCGCCCTCCGCACCTTCGCCGGGATCGGCGCCCTCGCCTTCGGAGCCGCCGCCTGCGGCCCCTCCCAGAGCGCCCCGCGCTCCAACGCCCCCGAGGGCTCCACCCAGCCGTCCCCGGCCGGCGCCCAGCGCAGGCTCGGAGCCGAGTGGGAGAGCCACACCCGCACCTTCATGGCCTGGCCCGCCCTGGACGCGGTCTGGATGGAGGACCTGCGCTACGTGCGCGAGGACATCGCGCGGATCGCCCGGGCCGTCGGAGGGTTCGAGGAGGTCATCATGATGGCCCGCCCGGAGCAGGTGGCCGCGGCGCAGAAGGCCTGCGGTTCCGAGGTCGAGGTGATCCCGCTGGCCGTGGACGACCTGTGGGCCCGTGACACCGTCCCCGTCTTCGTCGAGGAGGGCGGCAAGGTCGTCGGCGTCGACTTCAACTTCAGCGGCTGGGGCAACAAGCAGGAGCACAAGAACGACGCCCAGGTCGGGCGGCTCCTGCTCCAGAAGTACGGGATCCCCCGGGTGCAAGCCCCCCTGGTGGCCGAGGGCGGCTCCTTCGAGACCGACGGCGAGGGCACCCTGCTGATCACCGAGAGCTCGATCGTCAACGACAACCGCAACCGCGGCAAGAACCGGGACCGGATCGAGGCCGAGCTCAAGCAGACCCTCGGCGTGGAGACGGTGGTCTGGCTGGCCGGCGTACGCGGCGAGGACATCACCGACGCCCACGTGGACAGCCTCGTACGGTTCACCGCCCCCGGCGTCGTCCTGCTGGACCGCGCACACCCGAACACCCCGAAGGACTCCTGGTCGCGCTCGGCGGACCAGGCGAAGTCGGTCCTGTCGAAGGCCACCGACGCCCGCGGCCGGAAGTTCGAGATCATCGACCTGCCGCAGCCCGACCTGGACAAGATCACGGGCCGGGGCGACGACTTCGTGTCGACCTACGCCAACTTCTACGTGGCCAACGACGCCGTCTTCATGCCGAAGTTCGGCGACCGCCAGGCCGACGACCGGGCCCGCGGCATCCTGCAGGAGCACTTCCCCAAGCGGGACGTCGTCCCCGTCGCGATCGACACGATCGCCTCGGGCGGCGGCGGCATCCACTGCTCGACCCACGACCAGCCCGGCAAGCCCGCCGCGTGAGCGCAGTGCGACGCCGCCCCTCCGGGCGGCGCCTCCCGCTGCTGCCCGGCCTGCTCCTGCTCGCGATCGTGGCGGCGGTCGGGGTGGGCGCCTGGCTGCAGTTCGGCGAACGCCAGGCCCAGGACACCGTCCACGCCACGGGACCGGCCGATCCGGACCGGGTGGACGTCGAAGCGACCGTCCAGCGCGTCGACGCAGCCGGGCGCGAGCTGGTGCTGCGGGTCCTGGTCACCCCGCGCGGGGCGCTGGCCGAGGCCGGCGGGATCGCACCCGCCGACGACCTCACGCTCCAGACCTCGACGGCCACCCGCGGCGACCTGGCCTTCAAGGCCCACCAGCGCATCTCCACCCTGGACGTGCCGGTGGCCCTGACGGGCGGGTCCATCACGGACTACCCCTTCGACGCCTACGGGGCGGACGTGGAGTTCGCGGCCGTACTGGGCCACGAGAAGGTTCCGGTGCGGGTCCGGTTCTCCAACAACGACGTGCTCTTCTCGTCCACGGTGGAGGCCACGACGACGAAGGACGGCACGGCCGTCCTCGACATCGGGCTGGCCCGCTCCAACAGCGTGCTCGTGTTCGCGGTGTTCATGATGATCGCGATGTGGGCGCTCGCCGTGTCCGTCCTGATCGGCGCGTGGTACCTCGTCACCCGCCGCAAGGGACTCACCTGGCCCGCCCTCGGCTGGATGGCTGCCACCCTGTTCGCCCTGGCCGCCTTCCGCAACACCGCCCCGGGCACACCGCCGATCGGCTGCCTGCTCGACTACCTCGCCTTCCTCTGGGCGGAGATCCTCATCGCGTTCTGCCTGATCACCGTGGTCGTCACGGGCATCCGCGCGGAGCCTCCGGCGGACACGGCGGAAGCACCGGCGACGGCCTGAACGGGCGTACGGGGCCCAGCGCCGGCCCGCCGTGTCCCGTGCGGGGCCAAGCCCCGCCCCGCCCCGTACGGCGCCGCGCGCCCGCCCGGTACGGCGGGGGCATTCGGGTGGCTCGGCGCGCCCTGACCGCGCGACGCGCGGAGCGGGTGCGGAGCGCGCCGTACCGTGGCTGACCATGACGCTCCAGAGCGACCGGGCCGGGCAGGCCGACGAGACCGGGTCCGCCGGGCAGCGCGGGCCGTGCGAACCGGTCACGCGGCAGGCTCCTGACGGGGGCGTCGACCGGATCGTGGCAGTCGTACGGGACGCGGACCCCGGGGCCGGCTGGGCCGTCGGCGGCGCGGACGGCCCGGAGGTGGTGGTGGAGGCCGCGACCGGTTTCCTGGACCGAGCCGGCGCCGAGGCCTCGGAGCCCGCCCTGGAGGGAGCCCGGACCTGGCCCGGAGCCGGAGCCGCAGCCGGAGTCGGCCCCCGGGCCGGAGCGCGGGGCGCCGCCGGTGCCTCCGACGGCGGTGGTCTCGTGGCCGTGCTGGCCGTCTGGCCCGTCATCGGGATGCTCGTGGACGCGGGGGAGCTGGCCCTGCACACCCCGCTCACCGCCTACGGGGCGGGCGACGGCCTGCCCGCCGGAACCACCGCGCACCATCTGCTCACCCACGGCTCCGGGGTGTCGCCCGCGCTCGTCGGACTCGCCGAGCGGCTGTGCGGCAGCCCCCTCGCGGGGTTCGCCGCCGAGCGGGTCTGGGGCCCGCTGGGCATGGCCCGGACGCGCTTCGCCGCCGACGGCACCCTGCGCGCGCCCGCCGCCGACCTGGGCCGGTTCCTGAGCCACCTCCTCACCCCGCAGGGCGGCGGCCCCGTCAGCCCGTCCTGGACGGCGCAGTCCCTCCGCATCCGCACCGGCGAACTCCTGCCCGCCCGCGGCCTCCTCTGGCACCCCGGCCCGCACGGATCCTGGTCCCACGGCGAAGGCCCGGCCCTGTGGATTTCCCCGCGCGCACGACGCTGGGCGGCCCTCCTGCCCACCACCCCGTCGCCCCCGCTCCGCACGGCCTTCCGCGAAGCGGTCTTCGGCTGAACTCCCCCCGAAATCAACGCTGTTGTATCTTCGGAGTCAGATGAAGAAGACCCGGCAGAAGGACCGTGACGTACCCGGTCCACAGAGTCCCTGGGACGAGATCATTCCCGGTCTGTGGATGGGCGGCCACTACTGGACCGACCCGGCCGGGGAACTGCGGCCGGTCGTCGTCGGAGCCGAGTTCGACCTCGTCATCAGCCTTTTCACCTGCCCGGGCCACGGCCCCGACCCGCGCGTGGAACACCTGGTCGGCGAGATTCCCGACGCCGCCCTCACCGGCGCACAGCTGCACACCGTCCTCCGCCTCGCCGCAGCCGCCCGCGCGGCACTCGACTCCGGACGGCGGATCCTGGTGCGCTGCCATTCCGGTTACAACCGCTCCGGACTGGTCGTCGCCCAGTGCCTCGTCGAGGGAGGCCTCGCCCCGGCCACCGCCGTCGGCCTCGTTCGCCTCGGACGGTCCCCCTGGGCCCTGCACAACGAGACCTTCACGGACTACCTCGCCGCAGGTCCGGACATCGCCGCACTGCTCGTCGACCTCGATCCCGGCTCCGGACTCGATCCCCGCCCCGGCCCCGAACCGGGCGCGCCCTCGCTTCCGTAGGCCGCCCGCGGGCCGCCCGTACCCCCCTCGTGGTCCTCGGGGCGCGGAGCCGGGGTGGTCGACGTACGGTGAGCGCGAGATCACCCACCGTCGAGTCCAGGCTGCGCGGAGGTACACGGATGCGTACGGCACACGAGACCGCCCGCGATGCGCGCACGCCACCGGCCCCGGCCGCGGAGGCGCCCGTATGACGGCGGGGGCGGGGCGCGGCGAGAGCGCCCGGTTCGCCGCCGCCCACACCCTGCCCGCCCTGGTACGGGGCTTCGTGAGCGTCCGCCCCCGTGCGGTGCGGGGGCACGTGGGGCCGGGCCGGCCCCGCTGGTCCGCCGCCACCCTGCGGGCCCTGCGCGAGCGGCACGGCGGGGCCCCCGTACTCGTACGGGGGCTGACCGGCACCGTCCTGCTCATCCTCGATCCGCAGGACATCCGGCAGTTCTACGCCGAACCCGTCGGCACGCCCGCCCGGCCCGCCGCCGGAACGGGCGGCTGCGCCCACACGGGACTCCCCGACGGGCGGCGGTCGGTCGACGACTCCGTGCTCGCCGCGGGGCTGACCGTGCACCCCTCGTGCGGGGCGTTCCTCTCGGTCCTCGCCGACGAGGCCCGGCGCCTGACGGCCGGCGGCTCCCTCGAACTCGCCCGCGTCCGCCACTGCGTGGCCCGCGCGGCCCGCCGCATCGTCCTCGGCGACGCCGCCGCCGAGGACGCGGAACTCGGCCGCAGGCTCGGGCGTTTCCACGACAGGGCCGGCGCGCGGATCGCCGCGTACGCCGACCTCGCGGAGCCGCACACCCTCGTCGGGCGGGCCCGCCGCCACGCAGAGCCCTTCCGCGGGCCGGCCGGGCCGGACCGGGCCGGACCGGACCCGGTCGGACAGGTCCGCCAGTGGCTGGCCGCCTTCGACCTCGTCCCCGGCGTCCTGCTGCGCACCCTGCTCCTCCTCGGCGCGCACCCGGCCGAACAGGACGCCGTCGCCGCCGAGGCCCGGGCCGCCGGATGGCCGCAGGGCAGTGCCCCGGGCGCGCTGCCCCGGCTGCGGGCCTGCGTCCGGGAATCGCTGCGCCTCTATCCGGCCGTGCCCGACCTGATACGGATTACCCGGGCCGAGACCGAATGGCGGGGCGTGCGGCATCCCGCCGGTACCTGTGTGGTGCTGCCCGTGCTGTTCCACCAGCGCGACCCCGAACACGTGCCCGCCGCGCACGTCTTCGTACCCGGACGGTGGGCCTCGCGCGAAGCGGACCTGGACGTCCGGATGGCCCCGTTCAGCCATGCCGGCGGACGCTGCCCCGGCGAACAGCTCGGACTGCTGGTCACCGCGGCGCTCTGCGCGGAGGTGCTCCGCGGACACCGGGTCGGGCCCGTCCGGCCCCTGCTCGACCCCCTCGGCCCGCTCCCCGCGGGGCTGGACCCGCAGGGCATCCGCCTGCGCCTGACCCGCCGCTGAATCCGCGGATTCCGTGCCACCTGCGGAATCCGCTACCGGCCCTGCCCGGCCGACGCCCGACCCGTTCGCCCGCCCCGTCCTGCCCGAAGTTCACCCGACCCGACGAGGAATCCATGTCCGACGCCGCGACCCCCGGGACCTCCGCGACCTCCGCGCCCACCGACCCGGACGCCGATCAACTGGACGCCCTGTGCCGGGAGCTGGCCGAGGCGGCCGACGCCGTCGGCGAAGCCGCCCGCTACGCCTCCCGGCTCGCCCTCGGCTCCCGGCTGCCGGTCACCGCGCTGGGCCTCGGCAGCCGCCGCCGCGCGGCCTGGCGCACGCTGCTGCGCGCCCTCACCGACCCGGAGGGGCTCGGCTGGGCCGCCCGGGGGCGGGGCGTGGCGCGGGCCGGCTGGCTCGCGGGGGTCTTCACCGGCCGGGAGAACCTCGCCGTCAGCCTCGCGGTGTGCGGCCTCAAGGGCCGGATCCGGGCCGAGAGCACCCGTAACCCGGCGAGGTCGGCCGACCCGGCCGCCGCCGAGGTGTTCCTCGCGGTGGAGGAGGACCGGCAGGCGGACGCCGCCAGGGCGTTCCGCGAGCTCGTGCGCCGACGCGGCGAGGGGCCGGCCTTCGCGCTGCTGAACCCCTCCTTCGCCGACATCCTGGCCTGGAACGCGCTGACCGACGACAACCCGTTCAACGACCACGCCGGCTGGCAGGTCGCCACCGGCAGGGCCGCGGCCGCCGAACCGCTCCTCGGGATCGGCGCCGCCCTGCGGGCCTTCTTCGACCGGGGCCCCGCCTGCTCCGAGCCGGGGAGCCGGCTGCTCGCCGAACTGGACACCACCGGGACCCCGGCCGGGTACCGGGGCAATGCCGAGCGGATCGGCGGCTCCCCGGGCGCGGTGCTGATCCAGCAGGTCGTCGGCCCGGACGGGGTCGAGCGGTGCGTGCTCCAACTCGCCGGACCGCCAACGGAGTCCGGCCGTGGCGAAGCCCCGTACGCGGAGTTGATCGAGCCCATCGAGCCCGTCGAGCCCGTCGAGCCCGCCGCGCACGTCCGGGACGTGGCCGCGACCGTACGCCGCCTCGTGCCGTCCGGGACCGAACTCGCCCTGCTCGGTCACGGCCCGGGCGCCCGCACGGCCGGACGGCTCGCCGCGAGCCGGGAGTTCACCACCGTCTACCGGGTCACCTGGGTGGGTTCCGGCACCGAGCCGGGTCCGGCGGCGGCCCTCGCCGCCTTCGGGGGCCGGATCACCGGCAGCCACCTCGTGCGACTCCCGGGCCATCCCGACGTCTACGTTCCGGGGCGGCCCCAGTGACCGACACCGACGGGCCCGCAACCCGGGCCGAGACCGGCCCGGCCGAGGGCCTGCGCGCCCACTCGGCCGCCCTGCGTTCGCACGCCGAGCGACTGCGCCGGGCCGCCGGAGACCTGCGCTGGCAGGGCCCGGGGGCCGACGCCTTCCGCGCCGAGGTGGCGTCCCTGGCCGACCGCTGCGCCACCGCGGCCGGCGGCTTCGACCTGGCGGCGGCCCAACTGGCCCGCCCCGGGCCCCGGGAGGGGACACGGGGCAGGTACCGGCGGACGGGCTGACCTGCTGACCTGCTCACCGGAAGAAGGTGGGGAGGGGCCGGTCAGAGGACCAGCGACAGCAGGAGGACGAAGCCCAGACCGACCACCGAGATGATGGTCTCCATCACCGACCAGGTCTTGAGGGTCTGGCCGACCGTCATGCCGAAGTACTCCTTCACGAGCCAGAATCCGGCGTCGTTGACGTGGCTGAAGAAGAGCGAACCGGCGCCGATGGCGAGGACCAGCAGGGCGGTCTCGGTGGACGGCATGCCCGCTGCGAGCGGGGCCACCAGGCCGGCCGCGGAGATGGTGGCGACCGTGGCCGAGCCGGTCGCCAGGCGGATGGCCACCGCGATGAGCCAGGCCAGCAGGAGGGTCGGTATCGCCCAGCTCTCGGACAGGTCCATGATCATCTGGCCGACGCCCACGTCGATCAGCGTCGCCTTGAAACCGCCGCCCGCGCCCACGATCAGCAGGATGCCCGCGATCGGGGCCAGCGACTTCTCCACCGTCACGGACAGCCGGTCCTTGGTGAAGCCGGCCGCCCGGCCGAGGGTGAACATGCCCACGAGCACCGCCGCGAGCAGCGCGATCAGCGGGGAGCCCGCCACGTCTGTGACCCGCTGGACCCCGTTGGCCGGGTCGTCGACCACGATGTCGACGAGTGCCTTCATCAGCATCAGCCCCACCGGCAGCAGCACGGTGAAGACCGTCGCCCCGAAGCGCGGGCGGTGCTCCAGCTCCGCCGAGGGCCGCTGCGGGATCATGTGCTCGGGTGCCGGGATGTCCACCCAGCGGGCCGCGTACCGGGAGAACACCGGACCCGCGATGACGACGGTCGGGATGGCGACGAGCACGCCGAGCGCGAGGGTGAGGCCCAGGTTCGCGTCGAGCGCGTCGATGGCCACCAGCGGGCCGGGGTGCGGAGGGATCAGCCCGTGCATCACGGACAGGCCGGCCAGCGCGGGGATGCCGATCCGCATGAGCGAGTAGTTGCCCCGCTTGGCGACCAGCAGGACCACCGGGATCAGCAGCACGATGCCGACCTCGAAGAAGAGCGGCAGGCCGATCACCGAGGCGATCACCACCATCGCCCAGGGCATGGCCCGGCCCTTGGCGCGCGCCAGGATGGTGTCCACGATCTCGTCCGCGCCGCCCGAGTCGGCGAGCAGCTTCCCGAGGATGGCGCCGAGCGCGATGAGGACGCCGACACCCGCGACGGTGGAGCCGAGTCCGGCGGTGAAGCTGGAGACGGTCTTGGCCAGCGGGGCGCCGGCGAACACCCCGAGGGCGAGCGAGGCGAGCGTCAGCGCCAGGAAGGCGTGCAGCTTGAGGCGGGTGATGAGCAGGACGATGACGGCGATGCCCGCGAGGACGGCTATCCCCAGCTGGGTGTTGCCGGCCGAGGTGATCGGCTCGGTGGCGGCCGCTGCCAGAGTCTCGACGCTGAGACTGGTCACGGTGACGGTTCCTTCGTTCGTTCTCGTTCAGGGACGGGGCGGGGCGGGGCGGGGGCGGGCTCGGCGGGTCGCGCGACTGCCTGGTTGCGTGACCGTCTGGTTACGCGACCGGCGCCGGGAGGTCGCGGAGGGCGGCCAGCGCCCGGGCGGTGATCTCCTCCGGGGCTCCGGACACGTCGACTAGTACGCCGAGTTCGTCCGGCTGGAGCGGCTCCAGGGTGGCGAACTGCGAATCCAGCAGCGTGGTGGGCATGAAGTGCCCCGTGCGCGCGGCCATGCGCTCCTCGATCAGCGGACGGTCGCCGGTGAGATGGACGAACACGGTGTCCGGCGCGACGGCCCGGAGCCGGTCCCGGTAGGCCCGCTTGAGGGAGGAGGCGGAGATGACCCCGCCGCCGACGCGGGCCCGGTTGCGCATCCACTCGCCGATCGAGTCCAGCCAGGGCCGGCGGTCCGTGTCGTCCAGCGGGGTGCCGGCGGACATCTTGGCGACGTTGGCCGCCGGGTGGAAGGCGTCGCCCTCCGCGTAGGGGAGGGCGAGCGCGTCGGCGAGCAGCCGGCCCACGGTCGTCTTCCCCGTCCCGGCCACACCCATCACCACAATGACGCGCGTCATTGCGCACCTCTTTTTCGTCGTGCCTGTCCTCGTTGACATCGGCCCGGAGGGCCTGGGCACCACTGAAACCCATTACGTAGTACTTATTCAAGGGCTCGGAGGTAAAACGTCACATCTTTTGTCCGTTCGGTGGTCACCGTACGCTTACGCCATGACCACTGAAGGGCCGGGCGGACCGGACGGGCCGGGCGGCCAGGGACTCCACTCCCGCGTACTGGACACCATCGGCCTGGCGATCACGGCCGGGGAGCACCCACCGGGCAGCGTGCTGCGCACCGACGAGATCGCGGAGCGCTTCGGCGCCTCGCGGACCGTGGTCCGCGAGGTGGTCCGCGTGCTGGAATCGATGCAACTGGTCGAGTCCCGCCGCCGGGTCGGCGTCACCGTCCGCCCCACCGAGGAGTGGAACGTCTACGACCCGCGCGTCATCCGCTGGCGCCTGGCAGGCGCGGACCGCCCCCGGCAACTGCGCTCCCTCACCGTGCTGCGCTCGGCCGTCGAACCGGTCGCGGCCGGACTCGCGGCGGTCCGGGCCACTCCGGACCAGTGCGCCGAACTCACCGAGGCGGCTCTGGGCATGGTCCGCACCTCACGCGGCCACCAGCTCGAGGGGTACCTCCACCACGACATCGCCTTCCACCGGACCGTCCTCAACGCCTCCGGCAACGAGATGTTCGCGCGGCTCGGCGACGTCGTCGCCGAGGTCCTGACCGGACGCACCCAGCACGCGGTGATGTTCCACGATCCCGACCCCGCGGCCGTCACCCTGCACGTACGGGTGGCCGAGGCCGTACGGGAGGGCGACGCGGCCGCCGCGGAGGCGCTGACTCGGCAGATCGCGGTGGGCGCGCTGGAGGAACTCGACGTACTGGCGCCCTAGGCGGTCTCTTTCGGAGCCTTCGCCGGGGGACGCGCGGCGGCGGCGTCCGGGCCCAGGCCCGCGAGCAGGCGCAGGCCGTCCTCGGCGGGGGTGCCCGGGGCCGCGGACAGGACCAGCAGTTCCATGCCCGACTCGCCGGGCAGGGCGAAGTTCTCCTGGTGCAGTTCCAGCAGCCCGACCAGCGGGTGGCTGAACGCCTTGCGGCCGTGGGTGCGGGCGCGCACGTCCGCGCGGGCCCACAGGCGGCGGAAGCGCTCGCTGCCCATGGCCAGTTCACCGATGAGCGAGGCCAGCCCGGGGTCGTCGGGGTACTGGCCCGCGGCCAGCCGCAGGTGCCCGACCACGTCGAGGGTGCACTGGTCCCAGTCCGCGTAGAGGCCGCGCTCGGCCTCCTCCAGGAACAGGTGCCGGGCCGTGTTCAGGCCCGGCATCGGCCGGCCGAAGAGGAGACCGGCGAGGCGGTTCCCGGCGAGCACGTCCAGGCGGTGGTCCATGATCAACGCGGGCGCGCCGGCGACGAGGTCGAGGACGCGCAGCACTTCCGGGCGGATCCGCCCGGAAGGCGCCTTGGCGCGGCGGCGGCGCTGCCGGGCGAGCCGGTACAGGTGCTCGCGCTCGGTCTCGTCGAGGCCGAGTACGCGGGCGAGCGCGTCCAGCACCTGCTCGGAGGGCTGGGTCGCGCGGCCCTGCTCCAGGCGCACGTAGTAGTCGACGCTGACCCCGGACAGGTGCGCGACCTCCTCGCGGCGCAGGCCTTCGACCCGGCGGCGGCTGTCGGTGGGTATGCCCGCGGCCGCGGGGTCGACCCGAGCGCGCCGGGTCCGCAGGAAGCCCGCAAGATCGTCCATGAGCCCAGTATGGCCGCGGCGGCGCCCGCGGCGGAGCCCGCGAGGGTGGCCCTGCCGGTACCAGGAAGGCCGGTCCGACGGAAGCGGCGCCCCTGAACACCGGGCGTCGCGGCGGCCAGGATCGAAGCATCCGATCCCGATTCCGAGGAGTTCCCGTGAAGACGCTGATCGTCCACGCCCACCCCGACCCGCGGTCGCTCAACGGCTCGCTGAAGGACCTGGCCGTGTCCACGCTGGAGGCCGCCGGCCACGAGGTCCGGGTGAGCGACCTGTACGCCATGAACTGGAAGGCCGTCGTGGACGCCGGGGACTACGGCCCCCACGCGTCGAGCCCGCTGAAGGTAGCCCTGGACTCGGGCCGGGCCTTCGAGGCCGGGGAGCTCACCCCGGACGTGCTCGCCGAACAGGAGAAGCTCCTGTGGGCCGACACGGTCATCTTCCAGTTCCCGCTGTGGTGGTACTCGATGCCCGCGATCCTCAAGGGCTGGGTGGACCGGGTGTTCACCTACCGCTTCGCCTACGGAGTCGGCGAGCACAGCGACACCAAGTACGGGGAACGCTTCGGCGAAGGCACCCTCGCGGGCCGCCGGGCCCTGCTGTCGGTGACCGTCGGCGGCCCCGAATCGCACTACGCCGCCCGCGGGATCAACGGCCCCATCGACGACCTGCTGTTCCCGATCCACCACGGGATCCTCTACTACCCCGGCATCGAGGCACTGCCGCCGTTCGTGCAGTACGGCAGCGACCGGATGAGTGACGAGGACTACGCGGACGTGGCCAAGGCGTGGGAGGAACGCCTGCTCACCCTGGAGTCGACCGAACCCATCGCCTTCCGGCGGCAGAACTTCGGGGACTACGAGATCCCCTCGCTGCACCTGAAGGAGGGCCTGGAGCGGTCGGGCCGGACGGGTTTCGGCCTCCACGTACGGTGACCGCTGGCCGCGGGGTGGACTGGGTGGGGTGGTCGGGCTGGTCGTGCCGGCCGGGCTTGTTGGGCTGCTGTGCTGGCCGCGCTGGTCGTGCCGACCTTGCTGGGCGGGGCGACCGGACTGGCCGTGCCGGCCGTGCTGGTCGTGCCGACTGGACTGGTCGAGCTGACCGGGTTTGTTGGGCTGTCGTGCGGACCTGGCTGGTCGGACTGGCGTGCTGGGCGTGCTGGTTGGGCTGCTGTGCGGACTGCACTGCCGGGTTGGCCGGGTTGGCCGGGTTGGCCGGGTTGGCCGGGTTGGTCGTGCCGGCCAGCGGGCCTGTGGGCCAGTTGGGCCGGTGGGGCCGGTGGATCGCTGGGCCGGTGGGCGGCTGGGACCAGTGGGTCGGTGAGCTGGTGAGCCGGTAAGCCGGTAAGCCGGTGGGCCGGTGGGCCGGTGGGCCGGTGGGTCGAAGTCCCGGCGCCCCGGAGTCCCGGCGCCCCGGCGCCCCGGCGCCCCGGCGCCCCGGTGGAGTCGGCGGGCTTGGTGGGTCGGTGGAGCCAGCGGGCTCGGTGTGCCGGCGTCCTGGAGTCCCGGTGTGCCGGCGTCCCGGCGTCCCGGCGTCCGGGTGGAGTCGGCGGGCTTGGTGGGCCGGTGGAGCCAGCGGGGTCGGTGTGCCGGCGGGGTCGGTGGGTCGGTGTGCCGGTGGGCCGGTGGGGCCTGTGCGTTGGTTCGGGCGGGCCAGGTGGGGCCGGGGTGCTGGAGGGTTCGGGGCGGGTGGCGCGGGTGCCCCCGCCGTCCGGCGTACCGGTACCGCGTGTCGTTGGACCAACTCGTTGACGCTGTGGCGGCATGAGCGTTTTTGATCTTCGTCGGGCCGTCTTCCGGGAGATGCTCCCCCTCGCTTCGGCCGGAGCAGATGACCATTTCCGTGCGGCGAAGGGGTACTCGCATGTCTTCCACAGCAAGAACCGGACGAAGGGCCCGGCTGGCCGGTGGCCTGGTACTGCCCGTGGCCGTGGCGCTCGGCGGATTCACGGTCCCGGCGGTGGCCTCCGACGGCGGTGCGGTGACCTCCGGTGGTGGCGCGGTGTCGGCCGCCGAGGCCGGCGCGCGGGCTTCGAACGGTGGCACGGCGCCGGAATCCGGGCGGAGCGCGGCGCAGGAGCCCGGGCGGGGCTCGGAGCAGGAGGCGACCAGGGGTGCGGTGCCGGAGTCCGGGCGCGGCACGTCGCCGGAGTCGGCGAGCGGCGCGGCGCAAGGGTCCGGGTGGGGCGCGGTGGCCGAGTCGGGGAGGGCCCCGTTGCCGGAAGTTGGTACGGGCGCGGAACAGGTAGCGGCGAAGGGCGCGGTGCCCGAGGCCGGGCACGGCACGGTGCGCGAGGCCGGGCGGGGCTCGGTGCCGGCCCCGGCGAGCGGCGCGGTGCGCGAGGCCGGGCGGGGTGCGGTGCTGGCCCCGGCGAGCGGCGCGGTGCCCGAGTCCGGGCGGGGCTCGGAGTCGGCCTCAGTGAGGGGCACGGTGCGCGAGGCCGGGCGGGGCTCGGTGCCGGATAAGGCGAAGGGCGCGGTGCGCGAGTCCGGGCGGGGCTCGGTGCCGGATAGGGCGAAGGGTGTGGAGCGCGCGGCCGGGCAGGGCTCGGAGTCGGAGGCGGCGGAGGGTGTGGGACGCGCGGCCGGGCGCCGTGCGGTGTCGGGGTTCGGACGGGGCGCCGTGCCGGTGTCCGGGCGGGGGGCGGCGGGTGTCTCCGGGGAGGGGGTGTCGGAGGCAGGGGGGTCGGCTGCCGAAGGTTCGGGGGTGGTGGTCGGGGCTCGTGGGGGGTCCGTTCCGGATGCGGTCCCGGTGTCGGGGGCTGCGCTTCGTGCACCGGGGGCGGCTTCCGGCGGGCCCGACGGGAATTGTGGGCGGCGGCGTGCCGAGGCGGTGACCGAGGGGGGTCACCCCTGCCCGGCTCCGGACGGGGCCCAGGGGCCGAAGGGGCCGAAGGGTGCGAAGGGGGAGAAGGGTGGCGTCGGGCCCAAGGGGGACGCGGGTCCGCCGGGGCCGAGGGGTGAGGCCGGTGGGAAGGGGAACACCGGGGCCAAGGGCGATGCAGGGCCTCCGGGACTCCAGGGCGAGCCGGGGGAGAAGGGGAGTGCCGGGCAGCCCGGTGCCAAGGGAGAGCAGGGCGAGAGGGGGCTCGCCGGGCCCAAGGGAGAGCAGGGCGAGAGGGGGCTCGCCGGGCCCAAGGGGGATCGCGGGGCCGTCGGGCGCAAGGGCGACCCGGGGCCCAAGGGGGACATCGGGCGGACCGGAGACGTCGGGGCGGCCGGGCCGCAGGGGCAGCAGGGGCCCGCGGGTCCGGCCGGGCCGGCGGGCACGCAGGGGCTGCCCGGGCTTGCCGGAGCGGGGGGCCCGCAGGGGTTCGCGGGACCGCCCGGGCGGGAGGGCGCTCCGGGCCCGACCGGTACCATCGGGCTGGTCGGGCCGCTGGGCCCGGTGGGGCCGCAGGGGGTGCAGGGCCCGATGGGTCCCTGCTCCTCGGTGGACAACCAGATGCCCAACAACTCCGAGGAGTTCGCGCTCGTCCTCAAGGACGGCAAGACTTACCTCGGCCGCCGCACCCGCGATATGGCGGGCCAGTGGGGCGACTTCGCCTGGACCGACCTCACCGTCGCACCGGTCACCGGCTACCCCGCCGACGTCTGTACGGTCGCCCTGGCCATCCACGGCAACGACGTGAAGGTCAAGGCCGTCACCAAGACGGGCACGCTTTACCACACCCACTGCGTCACCAACGGGCGCTCCGTCACCTGCGACGCACCCTGGGCGGCCGTACATCCGCAGCCCGGAACGGTGCCGCCCCCGCCGCCGGCGGCCTGACCCGGGGGACGCCGCCCCATCCCGACCGCTGCCCGACACCCGCCCCGTACGCCACACTGGGCGGGTGCTGGGACATGGCGACGGGTACGAGGCCGCGGACTCCGCCTCCTTCGTGGGGCGTACCGGTGAACTGGCCGCGCTCGAACGGGCTTTGCTTGAGGATCGGCTGATCACCCTGACCGGGCCGGGAGGCGTCGGCAAGACCCGCCTGGCCCGCCGCGCGGCCGGCCGGGCGGGCCTGGCGGAGGCGGGCCTGGCAGAGGCGGGCCAGGCAGAGGCGGGCCCCTTCCCCGACGGGGTGCACTGGGCCGACCTCTCCCCGCTGCCCGACGAACGGCTGCTCGTGGCCACCGTGGCCGACGCCCTCGACCTCGCCGACCACACCGCCCGCACCCCGGCCGCAGCGGTGCGCCAGTGGATCGGCGGGCGCCGGCTGCTCCTCGTACTGGACTGCTGCGAGCACCTGGTGACCGCCGTACGGGACCTCGTGCGGGAGCTGCTCGACGCGGCCCCGCACCTCGTCCTGCTGCTCACCAGCAGGCAGCCGCTCGGGCTCCCGGACGAACGCGTCCTGGACATCGGCCCGTTGCCGCACGCCGTCGACCCGTCCGGCGCCGAGGAGGCCCTCGCCCTGTTCACCCGGCGGGCCGCCGCTGCCGCCCCCGGGCAGGCCCCGCCCTGGACCGAGGCCCGGCTCGCGGCCGCCCGCTCCGTGTGCGCCCGCCTCGAAGGAATCCCCCTCGCGCTCGAATTGGCCGCCGCGCAGCTGACCGACCACACCGTCGAGGAGCTGGCCGTGCGGCTCGCCCGCAGGATCGGCCCGCTGTCCGCACCGGCCCCCGCCCGGCCGCCGCGCCACGGCGCGCTGCGCACCGCCATCGGCTGGAGCCACGAGTGGTGCACCCCGCGCGAACGGCTGCTGTGGCTCAGGCTGTCCGTGTTCGGGGGCGCCTTCGACCTGGCGGCCGCGCGCGCCGTCTGCGCCGCCGCCCCGCTCGCCGGGACGGACGTCCCCGCGCTGCTCGACGCCCTGGTCGCCAAGTCCGTCGTACGCCGGGGCGCGGACGGCTCGTACCGGATGCTGGACACGATCCGGGAGTACGGGGCCATGTGGCGCGACGAGGCCGGGGAGCGCGAGGCGCTGCGGGAGGCGCACGCCGCGTACTTCACCGAGCTCGTGCGCGCCGCCGAGCGGGACTGGCTCGGTCCCGACCAGCGGATCGGGTACCGGCACGTGGAGGCGGTGCACGGAGACCTGTGCGCGGCCCTCGACCACTACCTGGCCACCGCCCCGGAACGGGCACTGGACCTGGCCTCCCGGGCCGGTTTCTACTGGGCCTGCTGCGGCCATCTGCACGCCGCACGCGGCTACTTGGAGCGGGCACTGGCCGCCGCACGGCCCGAGGAGGTGGCCCCGCGGGTCCGGGTGCGCGCCCTGTGGGCCCTCGGGGTGACCCTGCTGCTCCAGGGCGAGCAGGAGCAGGCCCACCGGATCGCCGTCGGCTGCGAGGCCCTGGCCGCGGGGCTCGACGGGGACCCCGGCCCGGCGCTGGACGCCGCGTACCTGCTGGGCCTGAGCCACCTGCTGGCCGGACGGCCGCTGGCCGCGCGGATCGTCTCCGACAACGCCCTGGAGGCCTTCCCCGGCACGCCCTTCGACTCGGGGCCCCGGATCCGCTGCCACCTCGTACGGGTCTTCGCGCTCACCGGCACGGGCCTGTTCACCGACGCCCGGGACGAGGCCGAACTGCTGCGCGCCGGCTGCGCCGAGCGGGGCGAACACTGGACCCGGGCCTACGCCGACTACCAACTGGCCCTGATCTGCCTCTTCGAGGGCCGCCCCGCCGAGTCCGCCGTCCACGCCCGCGCCATGCTGGAGAGCAAACGGGAGCTGGGCGACAGCTTCGGCACGGCCCTGGGCCTCGACCTGCTCGCGGCGGCCCGCGCGGCGACCGGGGACGGGGCCGGCGCGGCGCGCGCGTACGGCACCGGCCACGCCTACTGGCAGGCGGTCGGCCACCCGCAGCGCGGTACGCCCGAACTGGCCTCCGTACGGGAGGAGTTCGAGCGGACCGCGCGCGGAGCGCTCGGCGACCAGGCGTACGAGGAGGCCTTCCGCGAAGGCCTCCGGCACGGCCACGCCCTGCGCACCCGCCCGCACCCGTACGGGAGTTGAGCGGCCGGGCTCAGGGCTGGTCGGGGAAGCCCGCGAAGTAGCCGGCCGCCATGTCCTCGCCCCCGTGCCCCAGGGCGTCGGCGCGGTGGAAACGGGCCCGTGCGGCCACGGCCAGATCCACGGACACCCCGGCCGCCTCCGCGGCCTCGGCGATCAGGCCGGTGTCCTTCTCGGCGCCGCGCACCGTGAAGCTCGGCGTGAAGTCCCGGTCCAGTACGGCCTTCATCTTGGCCTGGAGGTACGGGTTGTCCATCGGGCCGCCGGTCACGGCCTGCGCGAACAGGTCCGGGTCCACCCCGAGCCCCTCGGCCAGCGCCAGGGCCTCGCCGAGGGCCGCCGTCACGGTGATCGCGTACCCGACGGTGGCCAGCTTCAGCCGGGTCGCCGCTCCCGGCTCGTCCCCGGCCCGCAGCACCTTGCTCCCGACGGCGGCGAAGACCGGGTCCAGCCTCGGGTCGGCCGGGCCGCCGACCAGGACCACCAGGGTTCCGGCCTCGGCGGGCTCGCGGGTGCCCTGCACCGGGGCGTCCACGAAGACCAGTCCGTGTTCCGCGGCGAAGGCGGCCAGTTCGTCGAGGGAGGCGATGCCGACCGTGCCCATCTGCGCCCACACCTGACCGGCGCTCAGGCCTTCCACGGCCGCGGCCATGGCCCGGCTCACCGCCGCGCCGTCGGCGAGCATGGTGATCACCACGTCCGCCCCGGCCACCGCCTCGGCCGGGCTGTCGGCGACCACCGCACCGTCGGCGGCCAGCGCGGCGGCCTTCTCCCGGGTGCGGTTCCAGACCCGGACCTCCTGCCCGGACCTCAGCAGGTTGCGGGCCATGCCCGACCCCATGATTCCGGTCCCCAGCAGCGCGACGGTGCTCATGGCGGTACTTCCCTTCCGGTGATCCCTCAGGTGTCCCCGGGGGACAGTCTCCACGGGCGCGGGATCCGATCCCGTCACCGGGGCCTCAACTCACCGCCGGGGGAGCCGCCGAGAGCACCGCTTCGAGCAGCCCGGGAAACCGGCCGGCCAGGTCCTCGCGGCGCAGCGAGACGGCCTTGTAGCGGCCGATCTTGTGCTCGCGGGTGATCCCGGACTCGCGCAGGACCCGCCAGTGGTGGGTGGCGGTCGCCTTGGTGACCTCCAGGGGGAGGCTGCCGCAGGTCCGCTCGCCGGGGGAGGAGGCGAGCTCGCGCACGATGCCGAGGCGCACGGGGTTGCCGAGGGCGGCGAGGACGTCCTCGATGAGCAGCTGTTCGCGGACGGGGTGGTACGTGGACATGGGGTCGATGGTACGACGCCTTCCGTACGGACGGCCGGGCCGATTGCCCGGTTTGCCCCAAAGCATCGTATGACTGTACGTTGATATTCGTACAGTCACCGAACGAGAGGCCCCTCCCGTGAGCACCACCCCCCACCAGCCCGTCGCCATCGTCACCGCCGCGGGCTCGGGCATCGGCCGCGGCATAGCCGCCGAGCTCGCCGCCGGCGGACACCTGGTCTCGCTGTTCGACATCGACCCCGGCGTCGCGGAGCTGGCGGCGGAGCTGGGAGGGACGGCCACGATCGGCTCGCTCACCGAGCCCGCGGACCTGAGCCGGCTGGTCGACGGGACGCTGGCCCGGTACGGGCGGATCGACGCGGTGGTCAACGGCGCCGGGCACGCCCGCAACGACGAACTCCTCAAGGTCACGGACCAGGACTGGCACGAAGGCCTCGACATGCTGCTGCTCAGCGTGGTCCGCATGGCCCGGCTCGTCACGCCCCACATGGAGGCGGCGGGCGGCGGAGCCTTCGTCAACCTCTCCTCCTACACGGCGTTCGAGCCGATGGGCCTGATCCCGGTCAACTCCAGCCTGCGCGCCGCCCTGACCTCCTTCACGAAGCTGTACGCCGACCAGTACGCGGCGGCCGGCATCCGCATGAACAGCCTGATGCCGGGCTTCGTGGACAGCTGGCCGGAGGATCCCGCCTTCCTCGCGAAGATCCCGGCGGGGCGCTACGCCACGGTGGCCGAGGTGGGCAAGCTGGCCCGCTTCCTGGTGTCCCCGGACGCCGCCTACGTCAACGGCGAGTCCATCCGCATCGACGGCGGCGCGGCCAGGTCCCTCTGACGGGCACGACCCCGCCCGCTCAGCCGGTGTCGGCGCGCCACGCCGCTTCGGCGTCCTGTGCGGTGGGGTGGGTGGGGAAGACCTGCTGGAGGCCGACGATGCGGAAGATGCGGCTGACGCGCTCGGGGACGGCGGCGAGGGCGATCCCGGCGTGGGCGGCGAGGGCGCGATTGCGGGCGGCGATGATCACGGTGATGCCGCTGGAGTCGCAGAAGGTGAGACCGCCCAGGTCAAGGACGAGCAGCCGGCCGGTGCCCAGGTCGAGACGGGCCAGGGTGGCACTGACGTCGGGAGCGGTGTGGTGGTCGAGCTCCCCCACGAGTTCGATGACCGCTCCGGCGGTGGTGGTACGGGTGCTCACGCTCAGCTGCCGGGTCACGGGCCCTCTTCACTGGGGGTCGGGGGCACGTGGACGGCCAGGAGCGCGGTGTCGTCGTCGACTCCGGTGCCGAAGGAGTCGAGGAGGCCGCTGATCGCCGCGACGGCCCGCGATGCGGTGGTGGGGGCGAGGGAGCGGGCGAAGCCGAGGAGGGCCTCGTCGCCGTAACGGCCGTCGCCGGCCGCTCCGGGAGCGTGGGCTTCGGTGAGGCCGTCGGTGTAGAGGAGCAGGGTGTCGCCGGGGGCGAGGTGCACGCTCGTGGTGGCGATGTGGGCGTCGGCCAGGACTCCGATGAGCTGGCCGCCGGGCGTGGGCAGGTAGTCGGCGGTGCCGTCGGCGCGCATCAGCAGGGCCGGGGGATGGCCGCCGCCGGCCAGGGTGACGTGGAAGCCGCCCTGCACGGGTTCGGGGGTGAGGAGGCCGAAGACGACGGTGCAGTAGCGGGGGTCGGCGCCGTTGTACTCGTGGTTGAGGACGGTGTTCAGGTTGGCCAGGACCGCCGCCGGCTCCGGATCGTAGACGGCGGCCGCGCGCAGCGTGTAGCGGGCCAGGGAGGTGACGGCCGCGGCGGCTGCGCCCTTGCCGCACACGTCGCCCAGGAACATCCCCCAGGTGCCGCCGGTCAGCGGGAACAGGTCGTAGAAGTCGCCGCCGACCTCGTCGAGGGAGGCGACGTGGTAGTGCGCGGCCACCTCCAGTCCGGGTACGCCGGCCAGCGTCGGTGGCAGCAGCGTCCGTTGCAGGGTGGTGTTCAGGCGCTGGAGGCGCTCCCGCTCCCGCTCCGATTCCTGGCGGGCGCGCAGCAGCTCGGTCTCGTAGGCGCGGCGGTCGCGGGCGTCGAAGACGGTGGTGCGGATGAGCAGGGGCTGCCCGTCGCTGCCCGTTTTGACGGTGGAGGTCACCAGCACCGGAAGGCGGGTGCCGTCGGCGGCCTTCATTTCCAGGGCGATGCCGCTGATCTCGCCCTGCATGCGCAGCAGCGGCGCGAAGTGCGTCTCGTGATAGAGGCGCCCGCCGACGGTCAGGAGATCGGAGAAGTTCCTGCGGCCGACCAGGTCCTCGCTGCGGTGGCCGAGCCAGCCCAGCAGGGTGGTGTTGATCTTGGCGATCCGGCCGTCGAGCAGGGTGGAGAGGTAGCCGCACGGCGCGTGCTCGTACAAGTCCTCGGCACTGTCTTCCAGCAGTGCCGAGAAGCGCGCCTGTTCGGTGGCCGGCTCCGGGTCCCTTTCAGGGGTGCCTTCGTCTTCCTCGTCGCTGGTCCTGGACATCACCGGGCACTCGACACGAGGGCGGTGAACTCGGCGATCGCCGCGGCGGTCTCCTCCGGGGCGGCCAGCTGCGGGCAGTGTCCGGTCGCGTTCAGCGTCACCAGGCGGCTGCCCGGGATCTCGCCCTGGACGAACGGGCCGACCTCCGGGGGTGCGATCGCGTCGCTGGAACACTGCGCGACCAGCGTCGGGACCGTGACGCCGGCGAGGTCGGCGCGATGGTCCGACAGGAACGTCACCCGGGCGAAGACCCGCGCGATCTCCGGATCGGTGCGGCAGAAGCTGTTGGTCAGCTCCTCGCCCAGCTCGGGACGTTCCGGATTGCCCATGATCACCGGAGCCATGGCGCCCGACCAGCCGAGATAGTTCGCATCCAGCGAGTCGAGCAGTTCTTCGATGTCCTCCGCGCTGAACCCGCCCCGGTAGTGGGTGGCAGGATCGTCGATGAAGCAGGGGGAGGGGGCGAGCAGCACCAGGCCGGCGAACGCGTCGGGCTCCCGCGCCGCGGCGAGCACACCCATCATGGCGCTCACCGAGTGCCCCACGAAGACCACCTGGCCGAGTGCCAGGTCCCGGCAGATCTCCAGCACGTCGTCGACGTAGCCGTCGAGCGTCGCGTACCGCTCGCGACTCCACGACGACAGGTCCGAGCGCCCCGATCCGACGTGGTCGAAGACGACCACGGTGAAGTCGGGCTCCAGAAGCGGCACCACCAGGCGCCACATGTTCTGATCGCACCCGAACCCGTGCGCCAGCACCACCACCGGCCCACCAGACCGCCCGGTGACCCTCACGTGGTTCCTGCTCCGCACATCCATGCGCCCCATCCTCGCAGACCTCCACGCGCGGCCCCGAACCGTGAACGATCACCGGGGAAGGCTCCCGTCCGCCGGTCGGGGCGGGTCGTGCTTGCCGCCGGGACGAAGGAAACCGTCCCGAGCCGGGTTTTGTCGCGCTGAGGGGGAAGAAGGGAGGGGTGAAAGGGGTGAGCGGAGTGGTGATGTCAGGACTGGAACGGCTGCCCGGGCTCAGGTGTGCGGATGCCCGGCGGGCCGCCCGGGAGGCTCTCGCCGGGCTCGGGCTGGGTCAGCGTGTGCTGGACGACGTGCTGACGGTGGTCGCGGAGCTCGTGACCAATGCGATCCGGCATGCGGGCGGTGTGACGGGTTTCCGGATCCGCTCCCTTCCCGAGGCGGTGGCGATCGAGGTGTCGGACGCGTCCCCGCTCCTGCCCTGCTCGCCGGGAACACCGGTCTCGGTGCCGGGAGGGTTCGGCTGGCTCCTGGTGAACAAGCTCGCCCACCGTACGGAGATCCGGTCGGGCCGCGACGGGAAGACGATCACCGCCTATCTCCCCCTCAGCGCGCTGGCCGGGTAATCCGCGCGGTCTCGACACCGTCGACGACGGTGAAGATCCGGTCCGCCGAGGTGAGCTCGAAGAGCCGCGCCATCTGCGGGCTCAAGGGGCCGGCCAGCACCAGGGGGCGGCCGGTGCGCCGCAGGCGGAGCAGCTCGTTGAGCATGGAGGAGTCGGCGAACGCGACCTCGCTGACGTCCAGCACGATCGTGCGCACGGGATCGGCGAGGGCGCCCGCGATGGCCTGACGCAGCGGTTCGAGGGTGTCCTGGTCGAACTCGCCGGCGCAGGCGATCACGCGGACGCCGTCGACGTCCGGCGAAACCTTCACGTGTTGATCCATGGGAGCCCCCTGTTGCGGCTGGTCGGGGAGGCCGAGGGGTCCCCGGGACGGTCCGGCCTCAGGCGAGGGAAAACATTCCGTCTGCCCGGATCGGCGAATGGGAAACACATAGGGGCAGAATGCATGCCCCCGGAAGGGTGGGGCAAGAGCGGTTCTGGAGGTTGATAATCATGGTTCCCCTGCTTCTTGTTCTTCTGCTGATTCTTGTCCTTGTCGGTGCGGGTTTCGCTCTCAAGCTTCTCTGGTGGATCGCCATCGCGGTCCTGGTGCTGTGGCTGCTCGGTTTCGTCGCCCGCCCGAAGGGTGGGAGCGGCCGCTGGTACCGCTGGTAGACAACCGGCATAGGTGCAGTTCAGGCAGTGCGTGGCGGTGGCCCGCAGTCCCCATGGCGGGGGCGGCGGGCCACCGCCATGCCGTCCCACCGTCATGCCGTCCCACCGCCATGCCGTCGTGGAACATGATGGTTTTCCGGTAAAGGGTGAGATCGGATAGTGCGGATGGCGATCCGGATCCGAATGCGCCGGAACCGCCGGGAATTCGCCTATCCGATTCAGTAGCGGTCCGCGGCGATCAGGTCTCCGTAGTACCGGCCGGGGATCGGGCGGTGGGGGTCGCCGAAGAAACCGTACCCGGGGTCGGCCGTGTTGTAGCGGCGGGCGTCCTGGAGGAGGGTGCGGAGGTTCCGGGCCGGGGTGGAGTCCCCGCACCGGCCGGCGTCGATGCACAGGGCCAGGACTCCGGCGACGACGGGCGAGGCGAAGCTGGTGCCGTCACCGACCGCGTGGTGGTTGGGGAGGGGGATGGTGCTCTCCATGCAGACGCCGGGTGCGGCGAGGGTGTGCTTGCGGTCGGCTGCCGAGCGGGCGAAGTTGCTGAAGCTCAGGGCTGCTTCGTCGTCGGAGTCCCCGAAGAAGCCGTTGTCCCTGCCGTAGCACACGGGGGGAACCTTGCCGTGGGGCTTGCCGTCGAAGTCGGCCATGGCGGTTGCCGTGATCACCTCGTCATAGGAGGCGGGGAACACGCGGGCCAGATCGAGGTTCTCGTTGCCCGCGGCGGCCACGGGCGTGACGCCGGCCGTGACCGCGTTGCACACGGCCAGGTGGAACGGGTCGTGGTTGACGGTGCCGCAGTGGTGGTCGTCGGCGTCCACGGGGGCTGTGTGGTCGGAGGCGAGGCTCATGTTGTAGACGGCGATGTCGTTCGAGGGGTCGGCGTCCGTGCGGGTGGAGGTCACCCAGTCGATCCCGCAGAGCAGGGCCGCGTCCGAGATCGTTCCGTCGGGCACGGCGACTTTCACCGCCCAGAGGGGGGTGCCCGGCGCGACTCCGACGAGGCCCTGGTCGTCGTCCCGGGCCCCGATGATCCCGGCCACCATCGTGCCGTGGCCGTCCTCGTCGAGGAGGCTCGTGCCGGGTGTGACGGGGCTGCCGGTCAGGCAGTCCGCGCCGCCGCGGACGTTCAGGTCGGGTACGTCGCCCGCGATTCCGCCGTCGAGGACCGCGACGTTCACATCGACCGATCCCTTGCCGTCACCGGAGTGCGTCGAGGAGGCCTCCGCATTGACCCGGTCCAGGAAGACGGGCCGGCACTGGGGCGTGAAGGACGCTCCGTCGCACGACGACGAGGACGCCGGCTGCCGGCGAGGGGGCGAGGTCCTGTACGTCCGCTGCTCGGACACGAAACGCACCTGCGGATCCTTCCCCAGGGCGGTGGCCTGGGCGCTGGTCATGATCGCCGCGTAGCCCTTGAGCGCGTGCCTGTACACCGCGGTGGCTCCCGAACCACCGCGGCTCCGGGTCTGCTTGTTCGCCACGGCGCCCGGGTCGGTCACCGAGTCCTTGAGGACCACGACGTAACCGCGCGGGTCCTCGGCCGCCGCCGCAGGGTGCAGTGGCAGGCCGGTCAGACCGATCAGGAGGAGGCAGGAGGCGCTCAGGGCAACCCTGTGGCCGGGACGGTTCACGCGGAGTCCTCCGAGGTCGTACGTACGGGCTCCTGGGACCCGGAGACCGAGCAGGGGCATCATCACCGGGCCCGGGCGGCCGAAGCCGCCATTTTCCCCCGCACGAGGGCGCGCCCTTGGCCGAAACGGCTCACTCCGGCCCGTCCCGTGCACTCCGGCTCGTTCCGTGCCCGGGGTCGCAGCCCGGTGAACCCTGCCCATCACGGCATCAGGTCCACCGAGGGGTGAATGGAACCTGCGGCGCCGGTCATACGGACGTCAACTGGCCTGAACGCACGAGCAGTCGGGCCGCTGCCGCCACACGCCGAGGAAGCGAGACGCCATGCCGCTCACATTCCGCAAGAGCTTCAGGATCCTGCCGGGCGTCCGGCTCAACATCAACCGCAAGTCGTGGTCGATCACGACCGGCGGCAAGCACGGCCCCCGCCGCACGCGCAGCAGCACCGGCCGCCGGACGACGTCGTGGAACCTGCCCGGCCCCTTCGGCTGGCGCAAGACCAGGACGACCCGCCGCGGCTGATCGACGGACCCGCGCCCGTCGCACGGGAGTCGCACCGGAGCCGCACGGGAGTCGCACCGGAAACGATCAAGCGCCCGGGACGTTTGGAATCCTCCGCACGGCGCAGACGATCGCTGACACCAGCTTTATCCACCGAGGTAGGAGACGCATCATGGGCATTCTTGCCTGGATTCTCATAGGGTTGCTCGCGGGCATCATCGCCAAGGCGCTCATGCCGGGCAGGGACCCGGGCGGCATCATCATCACCATGCTCATCGGTATCGCGGGCGGTCTGCTCGGCGGCTGGCTGGGCAAGGTGATCTTCGGTGTCGACTCCATCGACGGGTTCTTCGACCTCTCCACCTGGATCGCCGCCATCGTCGGCTCCCTCATCCTCCTGGTGCTCTACCGACTGGTCGCCGGCAACAGGCGCCACGCCTGACCGGAGAGTCCGCTTCGGCGGGTCCCCTCCGGCGCGTTCCCTTCGGAGCGTCCCTTGCGTACGGAAACGGCTCCCCCTCTCCCGAGGGCGGAGCCGTTTCCGTGCGAAAGGGAAGGTTTCAATCCACTTTTCGTTCGATCCTCCGGAGATCGCCGATTCCGCGGATGGGAAGCCCCGGTCAGGGCAGGCGCACTACCTCATCACCATGTGGCTCGAACGGGGGTCGCGTAACACCGGAGGTATGAGTGCCCAGTACCGCACTGTCCGTGTCCCCATGGCCCGCGGGCCTCATGGCCCTGCCGGGCGTCTACCAGCCGCAAGCGGACACCCGGCTGCTCGCCGAGGCCCTGGCCCACGAGGACCTCGGGCCCGGCACGGACCTCCTGGAAATCGGTACGGGCAGCGGCGCCGTGGCCCTCCACGCAGCGGCCAGGGGCGCCCGGGTCACGGCCGTCGACGTGTCCTGGCCGGCCGTGGCCACGGCCCGGCTGAACGCCCTGAGGCGCCGGCTTCCCCTGCGGGTCCTGCACGGCGACTACGAGACACGCGCGGCGGGGCGCAGTTTCGACCTGGTCGTCTCCAACCCTCCGTACGTCCCGGCCCCCGAGAGCCGGCTGCCGTCGCGCGGGTCGGCGCGGGCCTGGGATGCCGGACGGGACGGGCGCGCGGTCATCGACCGGATCTGCGCGGACGCCCCGGGCCTGCTGCGCTCCGGAGGGATCCTGCTCATGGTGCACTCGGGAATGTGCGGAGCCGGAGAGACCCTCGGCCGACTGGCGGGGGCGGGGCTCGCCGCAGAGGTCACCCTGACGGCCACCGTCCCGTGGGGACCGGTACTGCGCTCGCGACGGGCCTGGCTGGAAGGGCAGGGCCTGGCGGCCGAGGCCGAGGAGTGGGAAGAGCTGGTGGTCATCCGTGCCCAGCGCACCTGACGACACCACCGGCACCTGTGACGGCACCTCTGGCGGCTGCCAGGGCCCCGCCACCGAGGTGCCCGCCCGCGCCCGGGAGGCGCTCGCTCCCGCCACCGAGGTGCCCGCCCGCCGGGTGGCGGTCGAGCCCCGGGGGCCGGTGCTGATCGAGGGACCGGTCGAGATCGTCCTGGACGACGGGACCGTTGCCCGGTCCGACCGCTTCATGGTCGCCGTGTGCACCTGCCGCCGCAGCCGTACGTACCCCTGGTGCGACACCAGCCACCGCCGCCGAGAACGAGCCGATTCACCGACCGAGGACAGGGATCCGCGATGACCTTGACGACCCCGCCCGGCCCGGGCACCACCACGACCCCCGCCGGCCCGCGCCTCGTCGAAGGGCGGGGCGCGCTCTCCGACGCCGTGGTCCGGGCCCTGCGGTCGGGCGCCGCGCCCGTGTACGCCCCCGGCGCGGTACTGAAGGCCGATCCGTGGGGCGAGGATCTCCAGCTCGCCCTGTACCTGATGTACGAACCGCACTACCGGGGCTTCGAGGGAGTGGACGACGCCCGGGAATGGGACCCGGACCTGCTGCGCCTGCGCCAGGCCCTCGAAGCCCGCTTCCTGCACGCCCTGCGCACCGAGCTCCCCGATGCGCCCCGGACCGTCGAGGACGCCTTCGCCCCCCTCCTCGTAGAGCCCGTGGACCTCTCCGGCAGCCTCAGCCACCACCTCGAGACCGAGGGCGAGCTCTGGCAGCTGCGCGAATACGCGGCCCTGCGGTCCCTCTACCACCTCAAGGAGGCCGACCCGCACGTGTGGGTGATCCCGCGGCTGACCGGCCGTGCGAAGGCCGCGATGGCGGCCATCGAGTACGACGAGTTCGGCGCCGGGCATGCCGACCGCATCCACGCGCGGCTCTTCGCGGACCTCATGAGCGACCTCGACCTCGATCCCGCCTACGGCCGCTACGTGGAACAGGCGCCGGCGCCCCTGCTCGCGACGGTGAACCTGATGTCCCTCTTCGGTCTGCACCGGGCGCTGCGCGGCGCGCTCGTCGGTCACTTCGCGTGCGTCGAAGTCACCTCCTCACCCGGTTCCCGGCGCCTGGCCAATGCCATGCGGCGCTGCGCGGCCGGTCCGGCCGCCGTCCACTTCTACGCCGAGCACGTCGAGGCCGACGCCGTCCACGAACAGGTCGTGCGCCACGAGGTCGTCGGCGGTCTCCTCGCGGACGAACCGGCCCTGGAGGAGGACATCGCCTTCGGCTGCGCGGCCACCGGCTTCCTGGAGGACCGCCTGGAGACCCACATCCGCACGGCCTGGCAGCACGGGCGCAGCGCCCTGCGCAACCCCCTGCCCGAGTCCGCAGCGACCCCCGCTGCCGGCGGAAGCGCGCCGTAGCCGGGCCGGAAGCGGCGACGACCGGCTACGGCGGAGGCTCAGGAAGAAGCTCAGGCAGAGGTTCCGGCGGTGATCTCCGCGCAGCGGGTGGTCATGGCGCCGAGCGTGCCCTCCGTATGCAGCAGCGCGCGCTGGGCGCGGGCCCCGTTGCCGTGCTCCAGGAGCCGGGTGATGCCCTCCCGGACGCGTTCTTCGTCGCCGTGGTCGGCCAGGGCTTCGCGCACGTGGGCGTGGAGCGCTTCGACGGCCACGTCGGGCGAGGTCTCGCGCATCGTCCGGGGGTCGACGAGCGGGCCGTCCAGCCCGGAGCGGCCGGCGCGCCAGGACGCCAGCCGCAGCAGGCCCGTATTGATCCGGGCCGGGGGCCGTCCCTCCTGCCAGTCGCGGGCGGCCGTCTCGACCAGTCCGCGTACCAGGGCGGCCAGGAGCACCGGCGTCGACGCCTCCAGGCAGACGTCCGCGACCCTGACCTCCACCGTCGGGTAGGCGGCGGACAGCCGGGCGTCGAAGTACATCATCCCCTTGTCGCGCAGCACACCGGTGTCGAGCATGGCGCGCACCTGCTCGTGGTAGCGGTCGGCGGACCCGAAGAGGTCCGTGGGCCCGGCCGACGGCAGCCGGTTCCAGACCCGGCTGCGATAGCTGGCGTACCCGCTGTCCTCGCCCTGCCAGAACGGAGAGTTGGCACTCATCGCGGTGAGTACGGGCAGCCAGGGGCGGATCCGGTCGAGGACGGCGACGCCCTCCTCGTCCGACTCGACGGAGACGTGGATGTGGCAGCCGCAGGTCAGCTGCTCCTGCGCGGTCAGCCCGAACTGCTCGCCGACCCACTCGTACCGCTTGCCCGTGCTCAACGAGGGCCGGACCGGCAGCGGGGAGGTCCCCAGGGCCGCGACGAGCGCCCCGGCGGACGCGGCGTGCCGGGCGGCCTCACCCCGCCAGCGGGTGATCTCCTTCAGGAGCTCGCCCATCTCGGTCACCGGCTTGGTGGCGAACTCCAGCTGCTCCTCCTGGAGTTCCTTCTCGAAGGTGTGCCCCTGCGGTTCGCCCCCGTTTCCGTCGCCGTCGCCCTCCGGCTGCCGTTCGACGGACCGGTCCGCGGCCGCCAGCAGCGCCCCCGACAGGGCCAGCGGCTCACCGCTGCGGGCGTCCACCAGCAACAGCTCTTCTTCTACGCCTACGCTCCGCATGCCGCCGCCCATCGGTCCGCCGTTCACATCACCCCCCGCCTGCCCCGCCCCGTCCCGGGCATGCGGGCGCAGGCCAGGGGGGCCGCCCGGGTGATTGAGGCCTGGGTGTTTGAGGCCGCCGTGTTTGAGGCTGCTGTGTTTGAGGTCCGTGATCCGGGTCAGACGAGGACGGGCAAGGAGTTCCCCGTCCCTCAGGGAGTGATCAGCTGTGTCGAACGACGAGAAGAGCCAGGCCAAGACCGAGCAGGCCAAGGGCAAGCTCAAGGAGACGGCCGGCCGGCTGGTGGGCAACGAGCGGCTGACGGCCGAGGGTCGCGCCGAGCAGGCGAAGGGCGACGCCCGCCAGGCCAAGGAAAAGATGAAGGACATGTTCAAGCACTGACCCGCACGCCCGGCGTCCACCGCCGCGGTCCCGGACCCCGACGGGTCCGGGACCGCGGCGCGTCCGGGACCGTAGCGCGTCCGAAACGATCGAGGGAGGGCTCCCGCATGACGTTGCCGGGGGAAGGCGCAAGGAAGGCCGGGAGAGGTTCCGCGCCGCTCGGGCGCGATGTGGTGCTCGCCGTGGGGCTCGTGGGGATCTGTGTCGGCGGCCTGGCCGTCTTCCTCAAGACCGCCGCCGGGGCTTGGGCCGTGCCCCTCGCCTGTGCGGTGGTCCTCGCGGTCGGGGTGGCGCTGGCCAGGTGGAGCGCGTCGCCCGTCCGCCGGCGCCCCACCGCGCCTCCGGCGTCCGTCCCGCCCGCGCAGGGGGATCCGTACCCGCTCGAAGTGACGGCGGTACTGGACGTCCCCGCCGCCGCAGGGGTGCCGGACGTCGATGCCGGCGCGCTGGACCACGCCGCGGTCGACGCCGACGGGTTCGAGCACGCGATAGCCGCGCTGTGCGCGCGCGACGGCTGTACGCCGGTGGAAGTGGTGGGCGGCGCCGGGGACTTGGGTGCCGATGTGATCGCCACGACCCCGGACGGGCTGCGCGTCGTCGTCCAGTGCAAGCACTACGCCGATACCAACCGCGTCGGCTCGCAGGACCTCCAGCGCTTCGGCGGCACCTGCTTCGCCGTGCACGACGCCGACGTGGCCGTCCTCGTCACCACGAGCTCCTTCACCGCCCCGGCCCTGGAGTACGCCGCCGCGTGCGGCATCGTCTGCGTCGACGGCGAGGACCTGGCCGCCTGGACCGACTCCGCCACGGCCCCGCCCTGGGAAACGGGCAGCCGCGACGCCGCCGCGCAGGTGTCCACCGCCTGACGGGCGGGACCGGCTCGCCTCGCGCCCCGTAGGACCGGTCTCCCGGCCCCGGCCCTTTCAGGCCCGTCCGCGGGCAGCAGCCCTGTACGGCAGATGGCGGACGGAACTTGTGGACCGGCCGCGCGCTCAGCAGGCTTGCCCCATGCTCTCACCCGCGCCCGGACCGGTCCGCTCGTCCGCGGCAGCGGCCCGGCGGGCCGGTTCCCGCCGGGCGCTGCTCGCCGGCTGCGTCGGCAACTTCATCGAGTGGTACGAGTTCGGCGTCTACGGCTACCTCGCCACCGTCATCGCGGCCCACTTCTTCACGCCCGAAGGCGGGAGCGAGGTGGAGGGGCTCGTCAAGACGTACGCCTCCTTCGCCCTGGCGTTCTTCTTCCGGCCCGTCGGGGCCGCGGTGTTCGGGCGGCTCGGTGACCGGATCGGCCGGCGGCCGACGCTCGTCCTGGTCATCTGCCTGATGACCGGCGCCACCACGCTCATCGGCGCGCTCCCGACGTACGCGACCATCGGCGCGGCCGCACCGTGGCTGCTGACGCTGCTGCGGATCGTGCAAGGGCTGTCGGCCGGCGGGGAGTTCGGGGGAGCGGTCTCGGTCATGACGGAGAGCGCGCCGCCGGGCCGCCGCGGGCGGTACGGGGCGTGGCAGTCGTTCACCGTCGCGCTCGGCCTGCTCGCGGGCGCCGGCACGACGGCGCTCCTCGCGACCGTACTGACCCCCTCGGCGCTGAACGACTGGGGCTGGCGGGTGCCCTTCCTGCTGACGCTGCCGCTCGGACTCGCCGCACTGTGGCTGCGCGTGCGCCTGGACGAGACGCCCGCCTTCGTCTCGGCCGTCACCGCGGCGGCCGTCGCCCCGGCGGGCGGACCCTCGGCGGGGAGACGGCCCCCGCGGCGACCGCCCGCCGGGGAGACGGTCAGGGCCGTGGCGCTGGGCGCAGGGCGGGTCATGGGCTGGTCGGCGGCCGGGTACACCTTCCTCGTGGTCCTGCCCTCCTACCTCCAGAACACGCTGAACGCCACGTTCCAGCAGGCCCTCGTGGCGACCGTGCTGGCGAACCTGGGGTTCGCGGCGGCCATCCTGCCCGCCGGCGCGCTGAGCGACCGGCTCGGGCGGCGCACGGTGATGCTGGCCGGAGCCCTGCTGGTGGCGGTGCTCGCGCTGCCCCTGCTGAACCTGGTCCAGGACCCGGGCACGCCGCTGTACGCGAAGGGTGCCGCGCTCTTCGCCGCCGGAGCCGCCGTCGGGCTGATGGCCGGACCCGGTCCCGCCATGCTGTCCGAGATGTTCCCGACCACGGTGCGCTACACGGGGCTGGGGCTGGCGTACGCGCTGTCCAACGCCGTGTTCTCCGGATGCGCGGGGCTGATCATCACCAGGGCCGTCGCATGGACCGGGGACGCCGACATCCCGGCCTACTACGCCGCGGCCGCCTGCGCGGTCAGCGCCGCCGCGCTGCTGACCCTGCGCGGCGACGACCACGAGCGGGCCCTCCGGTGAACGGCCCTCCGGTGAGCGGTCCGCCGACGGGTATCCGCAGGCCGGGCACCCTGCGCGTGGTGGGACTGATGTCGGGCACCTCGTACGACGCCATCGACGCGGCCGCCGCGGACCTCGACCTGGACGGGGACACGCTGGTGATCACGCCCCTCGGCATGATCAGTACCGCGTACGAGGACGGTCTGCGGGCGGAGCTGGCCGGGGCCCTGCCACCCGCCGCGACGGATCTGGCCACGGTGTGCAGGCTCGACACGCGCATCGGACAGGCCTTCGCCGCGGCGGCCGTCCGGGCCGACCTCGAACTGTGCGACGGGCGAACCGACTTGATCGCCTCGCACGGGCAGACCGTCTACCACTGGGCCGAAGCCGGCCGGGTGCACGGCACGCTCCAGATCGGCGAGCCCGCCTGGATCGCCGAAGCGACGGGCCGGCCCGTCGTCTCCGGCTTCCGCACGCGCGACGTGGCCGCCGGGGGACAGGGCGCGCCCCTGGTGAGCGTCTTCGACGTCATGTGGCTGCGCGGGCGGCCGGGCGTCCCCGTGGCCCTCAACCTGGGCGGCATCGCGAACGTGACGGTGGTCGCGGACGGGGCGGGCGGCGCCCCGCTGGCCTTCGACACCGGACCCGCGAACGCGCTGATCGACGCGGCGGTACGGGAGCTCGCAGGCGGGGCGCGGTCCATGGACGTGGACGGCGTGCTCGCCGCACGCGGAACCGTAGACCCGGGGCTGCTGCGGAAACTGCTGGACGAGCCGTACTACGCCCTGCCCGCACCGAAGACCACGGGCAAGGAACTCTTTCACCTGCCCTATCTGCGCGCGGCGCTGGACACCTGCGGGCCGCTGCCCGCCGAGGACGTCGTCGCCACCCTGACCCGGCTCACGGCACGGACCGTCGCAGAGGCCGTCCGGCCCTTCGGGGCGACGGAGGTGATCGCCTCGGGCGGCGGCACCCGCAACCCGGTGCTGATGCGGTGGCTGCGGGAGGAACTGGCCGGGGACGGCGCGGGCGTCCCGCTGCGGACGTCGGACGGGCTCGGACTGCCGTCCGGCACGAAGGAGGCGTACGCCTTCGCCGTCCTGGGCTGGCTCACGGCGCACGGTCTGCCCGGGACCCTCCCCTCCTGCACCGGCGCCCGGCACCCGAGCGTCCTCGGCTCGCTCACCCCCGGCGCGGCGGGCCGGCCCTTGCCCGCACCGCCGGCGACGGCGCCCGACCGCCTCGTCGTCCGAGCCCCGCGCACGATCTGAACGGCTGAACGGCTGAACGGCTGAACGGCTGAACGGCTGAACGGCTGAACGGCTGAACGGAACGGTGCGAGCGGTCTACCGGGTCCAGGAGTGTGCCGCACCGCACCTCCGGCTCACTGTTTGAGCTCCGCCGTACAGGCCAGACGGGAAGGGATCGCGCCACCGAAGGCGGTGCGCGTCCCGAGGGAGGTTCCGAGGTGGGAAAAGCGTCTCGTCTGCCCGGCCGTGCCGGGCACCACTGGTTGTGGCAGGAGGAGGCCGCCTGCCAGGAACTGGGCTCCGGCCTGTTCTTCCACCCCAGGGGCGAGCAGGGTCCGGACCGCGAACGGCGGGACGAGGCGGCGAAAGAGGTGTGCGCGCTGTGCCCGGTGCAGCGCGACTGCCTGCGGCACGCGCTGAAGGCCGCCGAGCGGTTCGGGATCTGGGGCGGTCTCACCGAGCGCGAGAGGCGCCGGCTCCGTACCGAGGAAGCGGAGCGCCCGTCCCTGCCTTCCACCGCTTGACCGGGAATGTCCGCGGCGGAATTTCAGGGCCGATCGACAGCTACGGACGAAATTCTCGGGTACACGCAAACCGAAGCACCCCGGCGGATCAACCGTTTCGTCGAATTCCCCGACTGAGAACGAGGACAACATGATTTTCGTCGGACTCATCCTCCTGCTGGTCGGATTCCTGACCGGAATCTCCATTCTGTGGACCATCGGAATCGTTCTGCTCGTGGTGGGCGCAGTGCTCTGGATCCTGGGCTCCGTCGGGCACGCGGTCGGCGGACGACGCCATTACTGGTAACCGGGTGTGCGCCGCGGCCGGGCCGGTAGCCCGTGCGCCGCGGCGCACGGGCCCGTAGCCTGGCCCGATGCGTCAGCACGATCTTGTCGTCGTCGGTGCGGGATCCGGTAACGCCGTCATCGGCGATGCGTTCGCCGGTCTCGACGTGGCGATCGTCGAGGAGAAATGGTTCGGCGGAACCTGCCTGAACGCGGGCTGCATCCCCAGCAAGATGTTCGCCTACGCCGCGCACGTGGCCCGCACCGTCGGCGAAGCCGATACGTACGACGTGGGCGCGGAGCTGCTCGGAGTGCGCTGGCGGGCGATGCGCGACCGGGTGTTCCGACGCCTGGACGCCGAGCGCGAGGAGGGCCGCCGGGGGCGCCGGGCGGATGCCTCCGTCACCGTGTACGAGGGAACGGCCCGTTTCACCGGCCCGCGGGAACTGCGGATCGAGCGCGCCGACGGCTCCGGCTCCGTCGACGTCGGCGCCCGGCAGATCGTCATCGCCGCCGGAGGCCGCCCGCTGGTACCCCCACCCGTGCTCCGCTCCTCGCTGCCGTACGAGACCTCCGACACCGTCATGCGGATCGAAGCCCCGCCCCGGCGCCTGGCCGTCCTCGGCGGCGGCTACATCGCGGCCGAGCTCGCGGAGGTGTTCGCGGCGGCCGGCAGCTCCGTGGTCATCGTGGAGAAGGAGGAGCGTCTCCTCGGCCCGCAGGACGAGACGGTCGCCGAACGGTTCACCGAACTGGCCCGTTCCCGCTACGACCTCAGACTCGGCCGGGAGGTGACCGCCGTGGGCGGCCGCCCGGGCGCCCTGCGGCTGACCCTGGACGACGACACCACGGTCGAGGCGGACCTCCTGCTGGTCGCCGCGGGCCGCGTGCCCAACAGCGACCGGCTGAACCTCGACGCCGCGGGCGTCGCCACCCACGACGACGGACGCATCGTCGTCGACGCGTACCAGCGGACCACCGCCGAAGGCGTCTTCGCGCTCGGTGACATCTGCACACCGGTACCGCTCAAGCACGTGGCGAACCGCGAGGCGCAGGTCGTCGCCCACAACCTCCGCCATCCCGACGACCTGATCGCGGCCGACCACGAGCTGGTGCCCGCGGCCGTCTTCACCAGCCCCCAGATCGCCTCGATCGGCGCCACCGAGCAGGACTGCCGCGACCGGGGCATCGATCCGCTGGTGGGCGAGGCCCGGTACGCGGACATCGCGTACGGCTGGGCGATGGAGGACACCACCGGATTCTGCAAGGTGTTCGCCGAACGCGGCACCGGCCGGCTGCTCGGCGCCCACCTCATGGGCCCGCAGGCCGCCACCCTCATCCAGCCCCTCGTCCTGGCGATGACCCTGGGCATCGACGCCCCCACTCTGGCCGGATCCGCGTACTGGATCCACCCGGCGCTCACCGAGCTGGTGGAGAAGGCCCTGCTAGACCTCGACCTCGACCTCGACCACGACTGACGGGCCACATGC